>JANOVT010000082.1:0-10858 GCA_031417525.1 Flavobacteriales bacterium
TTATTATATGAATGACGGCAACAACAATATGTTATACAATCAGGGTGGACTTGGTGATGTCGCTGATGGCGGAAACTATGGTTCTGTGTGGGTTGACTACGACAACGATTGTGACATGGATATGTTTATTGCAAAATGTCGCGGAGGAAATTCTACTGCCAATATCAATCAGCTCCATAGAAACGATGGCAACGGCAATTTTACAGAGGTAGGTGAAGCAGCTGGTCTCGCCGATAATATTCAGACCTGGTCTTCAGCATGGGCAGATTTTGACAATGATGGCGATATGGATGTATTTGTAGGCGCAAGCTCCGATGAACATGGCATGCATAAACTCATGCGCAACAATGGGGATGGAACATTCTCCGATGTCACCGCTGGCTCAGGAATCGAATTCGCAACCGGCACCAGCATTGAAAACGAACCGGGTGATTTCAACAATGACGGATTCGTGGACGTTTTCGGAGCTGGCAGTGTATTTCTGATGAACAACGGCGATATGACTTTTACAATTAGCAATACTGGAATTGCATTCGGCCCAACGTGTGATTTGAATAACGATGGATTCCTTGACATCCTCAACAATACTGGTGCGATGATCAATGACGGTAATGAAAACAATTACCTTAAAGTAAATACAGTTGGTATTGAAAGTAACAAAAGCGGAATAGGTGCACGTGTAAAATTGTTTTCACCAACCGGCAACCAGATACGTGATGTAAGAAGTGGCGAAGGATTTCGTTACTGCGGAAGTTTAAACACACACTTCGGCATGGGAGAAGGTGCCGTAATCGACAACATTGAAATTTGTTGGCCGTCAGGAATTGTGGATGTGATTCAGAATCCAACCGTCAATACCACCATTACTGTATATGAAGGACTTGGCCTTGTAGTTGAAGAAAACACAAAATCATCTCTTTCGGTATTTCCAAATCCGGCCGAAGAAAGTATAACAATCACTTCAAAGGGAGCAACAATAAAATTTGTTACTGTGTTTGATCTTTCAGGCAAACTTTTGATGAAGATGCCTGTGAGGAATGGTATTCTCGATATTTCATCACTTTCCGCAGGAGTTTATTTGCTGCAGGTGGAAGTGGATGGTCAAATGGTTCAACACACCATCACGAAGAAATAGGTGCTAGGTGAAATGGCCAAAGAGCCAACGAGGAAGTTTCAGAAAAGCTAAAACAACAAAGGCGAGAAATCCATTTCTCGCCTTTGTCATTTAAAGATTTCTTCCATTCAGTTCATGAAGAATATATCGCAATAATGCTCCCTAGATAAATTTATTAAAGATGTCTAATTGTCGTTTGACCTCGGCTGTGGTCAAAATTTGTGTCTCAAACGATTCTTCATCTTTGGATATAGTAAATGATTTAATTCCAAACACATTCAAGTCTTCTTCTCCTTCCTGATAGCAGATGAGCGTTACTTTTCTACCAGGAGGAACGTTCGGGAAAAAGACTTTACCTTCTGTTCCAATCGTCCCTAACACGATTGAATTGATACCTTCAAAAACCAGCAAATAGGTTGCATCAGCAATAATTTCTGTTTTGACGAATTGACTTACGACAACCGGCGCATTGACGAAACGATCGCAATTGATCCAGCCTAATCCAGAAGTCTGGAAAGGAAAAGTAGGGGTTATTGAAGGCTTCATTATACCGGTTCCATTGATGTAATTCAGAATCACGCCGCGTTCATATTCATTGAGCGGGGATCTGTTACTTTCTGATGTTCTATAGTTTGCAATGGTCGGCTGATTTTTTCCGTAAGTCACTTCAATGGTTCGCCCGCCGAGTAAGATCTCCCGCTTATTTGTATCGCTTTGTTTGCGTTTGGTTGTATACACTTTTTCTTTTTCCTTTCGTGCGAGACGAATAGACCCATCCTTGCCCGCATTCGGGAAATTTGTCCAATTGATCTGGCCATTTTGAAAGTTGCCGGCAAAAATCTCCATTCCTTCCTCAGGGCCATTTGCTTGAGATGCGAATAAGATGTCCAGTGTAATTCCGGGAGCCAATCTCAATTCTTCTTCGCCGGAAAATGCCTGCACATAGATCATCCCACCACTTTCCAGAAGTTGCTGATTACAGGTCGTGGAGAGTTTATTCATAATGCAGTCTCTCAGATTGTAGTACTCCTTTAATTCGATACGCACATTGCCTGTAACAGGTAAACCATCTTTGGTCAGAAAAGCATTTTCAGGAACGGTGATTTTGGTTCCAAGCAAACCCGTCAGTGCAGTCTTTTTTGTCGGTTCCACAAAACGAATCTGAGGACTTTCATCCGCAGAACCTAGCATAAATTTTTCTTCCGGAAGATCAAAAAGTAATACTTCGACTCTTCGGTTACCATGCATACAATTTTCATCATCCGATGAACACAGCGGCCATGATTCGCCATGAGAGGTAAATTGTATATGATCGTATCCTGCTTGCTCGAGAAAATGGTGGACAGCACCATTTCTTCGTTGCGATAGCTTCATATTGTACTCATCATCGGCATCGCGATCTGTATGTCCACGCAGAATCAATGGCTCATGCCGTTTATGGTGATTTTCCATCGCCCAGATTTTCAGTTGTGAAAGACTTTCATCTTCGATCACATCACTTCCTTTTGGAAAGTGCACAGTAACATCAATGGTTTGAGAAAAAAAAGAAACAGAGAGTAGAAAGGCAGCAGCTGTAAGAATAAATTTTGGTTTCATTCACTTTTGATTTACAGGTTGCTATAAATCGACGAACGAATCATATTTGAAATTATTTGAAAGTCGGAATTTTTTCGTCATCCTTCAAGATTATTGCTTGACTCTTTGAACATTCTGCATCAGATCGAGTGTTCGCCCAGAAACATTCGCGCTATTCGCTGATCCCCTTTTCCTGTACATTTGGCCAATACGATGAAGAAAATAATTTTAATACAGGCACTCGTATTGTGCGGATTCTGGATAATCTACTTCAGTTTCCAACACTATTCATTTTATCATCACACCCTGGGTAAATTTTCCGATAACTGGCAAAACACAGATGGCAATCGTGTGCTGGCAGATGTGCCCTATACAAATCCGGACAATATCAATATCGTGCAATGGGATGCCAAACATTATCAGCTCATCAAGGACTATGGATATGACACGGAAAAAGCGGGTGGTGATTACATCTATGCCTTTTTTCCTCTCTTCCCTGCTATCTGGAAGGCTTCCCTCCTGCCGCCTTTGGGAATCTTTTTCCTGAACTATATTTTTTTCTCGATTTCAATTCTGCTGTTATTGAAATTGTTTTCCGGCAATCAATCTTACGTCCGTGACGCAATTTTATCATTGTCATTACCAGGACTCATCATCTTCATGATACCTTATACTGAAGCGACGTACCTCTTAATGGTCACCATTGGAATCTGGGGATTTGCGAAGCATAAATATTGGATTTTTTTCATCGGATTTTTTCTCGCGGCACTCTCGCGACCCTCTTTCACTTTTTTATTGCTATCCATACTGGGCGTTGAGTTTTTCTTTCTGTTGAATCACAAAAGCATCACCACATTTCTTAAAAACGCAGTTCTTCGAACATTACCTCTCATTTGCGGAACAGCCCTTGTTTCTGTCATTCAATTCGCACAAGGGAGCAAAACCATTTTCAAATTCATTCAGGTGCAAAAGTATTGGGAGAATATTCTTTCAGTTCCGCACAACATCAAAGACTGGTCGCACGAAGGATTTGGCATCAATCTGGGAATCATTTTACTCATACTTGCTCCACTCCTTATCCTTGTGATGCAATTGCTTTTTAAACAACTCAGAAAGGATTCTCCACGAACCATTTTGAATTATGAAAGCCCTGCGGATTACTTAATGTTGCTTTCTATTCTTTATCTGATCGGGAATACTTTATTCGTCTTGCTTTTCAGAGGGGGTAGTTTGAATTGTCTTTTCAGATTTACGATCTGTTCGCCCTTCGTATTTATTCTCCTCTATCATGGATTCAAATACATCAAAGACATTTCGTTGAGTGTGCGCAGCTTTGTCATTTTCACCTTTGCAGTGATAGGTGTCCTCATGCTTGGCTTAATCGACTATTCCACGTTCTGGAATTTCTCGGACTTTGGAATGTTCATCCTGATAGCCACCTTGATGCTTTGGATTTATCAGGATCTTTCTCAGAATAGACTTTATAGAATTGCCATGTACGTGATTTTGTTTGGCAATTGCATTTGGACAACTTATCTGTTCAACATGTACATTGTCGATGGCTGGATTTTCGCATAGAGACTAATTCTGTATGCCATGGAGTTGAAGGTACGGAGAACCGAATCAATGCGGACATTCTCTAAGTGCAAGATCTTATTATTAAAGCTTTTGGTTCGATTCAACATCCACTTTATTCGCAATGCCTTTTGAAATCCGGATGCGATGTCTGATCGCCATCACGGTTCCGATCACCATAATTAGGCAGCCTATCCAAAGCACGTTGATCTGCGGAAATACTTCAGCGGTCATGATCAGCATATCCCGTTCGGAAGAAGAATGTTTCTGTACGGTCAATTCCAATCCTTCCGGTTTTTGTGCAAGTGCAAACAACATTTTGAATTGGTTCGATTCAACGGGGTAAGTAAAGGGCACCGAGTCTTTCAACCAGATCATTGGAATCATAATACTTTCAGTCATTCGACCATCTGTGATGTGTCCAAAAGCGCGTTTGCCGATAATTCCTTTCGGTAAATTTTCGGGTATCGAATCGATATCGACCAGACTATCTAATCGCATGGTCACAATTTCTGTCAGACGTATTTCAGTGCCGATGCTCACGATCGCCGATTTCGGTTCAAGATATCCACCTTCATCTGTTTTAGGCTCTTCCACCTCGGTGTGTTTGATAAAAGTATAAATGTCATGGCCTGCAAAATGTTTGATGCTTGGCTCGCGACTATTTCCTTTGGGCGACATCAATACACTCGGCTCAAGAACAAAAAGCCTGTCGCCCGGAAGCCCGGGTGTCCAGACGGCAAGTTCTTCCGTGTGATGAGCATCCACTTCGGCCGGTGTCACCTGTGTCCACAAACTATCTTCGGTGGCATCTTCCAGAAAACTATCGGAAGCAACGTGTGTTTCTTTTGCACGGAATGGCTGGCCGAATACCTGGATGTATTCTCCTTCTTTGTAAGTGCGTGGCTTTTTATCGAAATATTCAACCGTTACAAATACACGTTCACCTCTTCTATTTTTTTCTTTGTAGTGAATAAAATAATCACCCATCGGCAATGTGTCGCCCATGAAAATCATGAGGTCTTCATTGTTTTTAAATTCTTCACTGACATCGGCAATGTTGCCTCGTTGATTTTTCGAAATAAAATGACTCTGCCATGTACTGATCACTGCGCCAATTATGAGCATTGCAAAACCAACGTGAGCAACACTGGCTCCCATCAAGTCAAATTTACCTTTCAATACACGAATGGCATAGCCGGCATTGGCCACCAATGCGAAGATGCAAGCCCATAACAAAAGCAGCAATGAAAACTCTTCTCCACTGAAATCGATGATGAATGCAACACCAACCGTAAGCAACACAGAAATGAGAAAACTCAGTCCAATTTTTTTAAGAAAATCTTTGAGCACTGTATTCTTATATCTCAAATACTGACCGATGGCGATAATCATAAATAATAAAAATGCCAGCGGTACTTGAATTCGATGATACACATCGAATCGCTCTTTATCACCGGGAGCGGAAAACTGATGGTCCGCCAATCGTTTAAACGACTCCCACTTCGTTGATTCGTAGAGTGAATTGAACATACCCTCGAATGGTGTGAGGAAAATATTGCCGACGTTCACCGATGTGACAACTGTGATATGCAACGCAGATAAGATCAACACCAGCGAACCTATAAACATCCAGAACTCTCGGCTCCATAAAGCTTCTTCTTCAGATGTTTTTGGTTTGAAGCTTTTTCGATAACCGACAATGAGCATGAGCAATGAAACCACAATAAAAAGCAAAGCCAATCCAGGTATCATCGTGTCTTCACCCGGAAGAAGTTTTGCTGCTTCTTCAGCTGACAGTTTGGTTTCATACGTGAGCAAGTTGCCCATGGCAAGAACAAAAAGTAGTGCACAAAATCCCATATAGAAGATCTGCCATTTTTTTACGACGATCATCAGGTAAGTGCTTACTGCCGTGAAGAACAGTAAGTACACAAGTAATTGCGCAAGGATTCCGCTATCTACAAATGAGTGCACGCTGCTGTCGCCCAACACTCCACTGCGAGTGAGGAAAGTTGAATACAATACAAGAAGAAATGAACTGATACTGAGTAATAATGCGGCAAAAACTGAATTTCCTTTTCGTTGATTCACAACGAGCAAGTGCGCTGCAGCAACAAGGATAAGCCATGGCACGAGCGATGCGTTTTCCACCGGATCCCAGGCCCAGAAGCCGCCAAAACCCAATGCTTCATAAGCCCAAGCGCCACCCATCAGAATGCCGGTACCTAAAATCATCACGCCAAAAAATGCGAATGGAATAGCGGGTTTCATCCAGCCGGTGAAATCTCTTTTCCATAGACCTGCAATGGCAAACGCAAAAGGAATAACAGTCGATGCAAAACCAAGGAATAGTGTTGGTGGATGAATTGTCATCCAATAATTCTGGAGCAATGGATTCAATCCTTTGCCATCCATGAATGGTTTGAGTGAAAGATAATCTGCCTTCATCGTCCAGGGCAAACCGAGGTTTGTTGGATCTTCACGCAGCAAAGTGAAAGGATTACTTCCAAACTGAAAATCGCCGAAAAAAACACCAATCAGCATTGATGCAAGAAATGCTTGCACAATGGCTATGATTGTCATCACCCAAGGCTCCCAATTTTTTGACCAACGTATCAGGCACAATCCAAGTACTACGTGCCAAAAAGTCCAGAGCAGAAAACTTCCCTCCTGTCCTTCCCACATGCAACTGAGGATATACTTCATCGGCATGGCATTGTTGAGGTGATCCCATGCGTATTTGTATTCGTAGAGGTGATTGAACAGGATATAAATCAAGGTGCCAACGACACCAAACACAGCAGCTCCGTGAATGTAAAAACCAATTCGTGCGGGTTTCTTCCACTTGCTGTTTTCGGGTGATTCTTTTGTAGAAAAAAAATAGGCCACAGCTGCAAAAAGAGAAGCTGCAAAACTGAGCACGATGAAAAAATTGCCGAGTATGCCCGGATAAATATGTTCGTTGAGGTATTGGATATCGTTCATGCGTGGTGATCTGATGCTGATCAGTGAAAGAAAGACTAAATGCTCTTGAATAGAAAGGACTTACGGATTAATTTTTATCCGCAATACTGTGCTTTTGCTCATTGTATTTACTCGGACATTTCATCAACAAATGAGATGCGTGAAAAGTTCCATCCGATTCATACTTGCCTTCCAAAGTTATGTTTTCACTTTGTTCGAGTCCCATCGGCTTGCCTTGTTTGTCGCGCAGTTGCACGCATTGCGAGTTGCCTTCATCATCTACTACATAAAAAGTAGTGAGGTTGGCATCGGCGAGTGCATCGTATTGCACCATTTTGGTTTTATCGAATTTACCAACCACTTTCACTTGTTTGCCTGCCTTCGCTTTTGCTTCAGCGAACGAAACGCTGTCTACTGCGCTGGTATAAGTTGAAACCAAAATCGCTGAAACAGCTGCAATGAGAATGATGATAATGATGTGAATTTTTTTCATGTGAGAATCTGAAATGACTTCTTATTTTTTGTTTTCAATTTTTCTCAATCGTCTTTCCAAAGTAAAAATGTAGATGAAAAGTCCGATGAGAACAATGGCAACTACGGCCACCACTACTTTGATTTTTCCACTTTCATAAAAGTATTCCTCCATTCTGTCCTGTGCAAACAAGTCGACAGAAAAAAGCATAAATGCAAGAAGCAGCATGGAATTAATGAATTGTTTCATGTTCAGTTTCAATTTTCTTCAATCTAAAATTCAGGGAATACATCCAATAGCCCAGCAAGATAAAACCTGCACAGGCAGGATAGAATACCATTCTGAGTGAACTGTCTAAATCGTATTTCGAAAAGGCAGGATTGCCGCTCTTACCCGGATGCAAACCTTCTGTAAAGCGCGGCATCACCATGAGCAACACCACCATGAGTACAAAGGCAAAAATGTTGAAAATGGCGGAAAGACGTGCGCGTTTATCTTCATCTGGAGTCGATATTCTCAGAATGAAATATGCCACATACACCATAAAAACGACCATAGCACCATTGAGTTGCGGATCATTGGTCCACCAAGCACCCCATGTGAATCGCGCCCAAAGAGAACCGGTGATCAGCCCAAGTACACAGAACAGTAAGCCCGTTCCCGCGCTTGTTGCGGCTTTCATGTCAAACACCATCACAGGTGCGCCGCCTGATTTCCCTAATGCACGAATGCTGTAAATAAACGAAATGATCATCAACGTAAACATGGTAAACCACATCGGCACGTGCCACATCAGGTTGCGGATAGACTCCATGATGATCGGTTGAAAAGGATATCCGAAAAATTGTTGCTCACTGTTTTTGACTTCAAACTCACACGAGTTGCTTTTGTCTCCTTTTGCAAAAGTAAATCCATCGCTGCTCACCGGTGATTCCACCAGCATGGTTCCATCTAGATCATTGTTCGCAAAAAATCCAAGACTATTGGATGACAACGTATCGGGTAGAAAAACGCTGACGATCACATGCGCATTATCAACAACTTGAAGGATTTCAGCGCAGTACACAGCGGTTGTGTCGCTTGTGACGAATACTTTCAAAGAGGTTTGTGCTTCTTTGAAATGTGTCCCATAACCGATGAAAGTGAACTCATTTCTTCCGGGATGAAGTTGAGTTGCACTCACACTCAAACCACCGGGAGTCATCGGGTGAAACAGCGAAAACACAGCAGCATAGAGCAGCAGAAGAATACAAATAATTTTGAGCCAGAGTTTCATACTAAACTAAACAGACACAATGACCAAAAGATTGGTGGAGCGTCCAACTTATTATAAAAAAAATCCTTGCAGTGGTTATTCCCGCCAAAGGTACGGGAACAGAATATACGCCAACACAAGAGAAACAACATTCAATACAAAAAGCACCATCAAGTTGAGGCTGTTCTGCAGATAAGACATCCCCTCGAGTGCAAACGTGGTATGTCGCACCATGGTGATCAACAGCGGAATGATGATCGGAAAACCAAGTATAGCCACCAATCCGATACCGGTACCGGCTTTAAAAGCGAGTCCGGCAACAAAAGTGAGTGCCAATCCGAGTCCTGTGCTTCCGAGTAAAAGACCCAGCAGAAATTGTAACATATCAGCGGACTCCAACACATCCGTTCCAAAAAACAGGACAAAGAAAAAAACACTTATCAGGTTGAGCAAGGCAACAAGCAACGCATTGTAGAGTGCTTTGGAAAGAATGACATAGCGAGGATGCGTCAGAGAATACAAATAAAGCTGCGTTCCATTCGCTTCGCTTGCAAAAGCTTTTTGCATGGCATTAAAAGCAGTAAAAACTCCGGTGATCCACAACAAAGCTCCCCAGGTTTTGGTGGACTCCACTTTTTCAAAGGAGAGATAACACACAAAAACGGTAGCCAGCACATACATCAGAATACCCGCCAGAGTGTGCTTACGGCGCAATTCCAATTTAATTTCCTTCTTGAGAAGGGCTGTGAAGGCAGACATGGGCGCGAAAGTAAACTATGAATTCTATGATCTTGTTGATTTTGGTGATTGAGAATTGGTGGATTTAAGGATGAGAGGGATCTAGGAATAAAGCCAAAGAGCCAGAAAGGGTTCAGGGCAATTCTGCAATTCAAAACTCCGCTTGTGCTCTGATCCTCAATGCCTCTATTCCTCTATGGCTCTTTGGCTCCAATCTTCCTATGTAATTTTGGACCATTAAAACAATCTGGACGTGAAGCAAAAACTCATCGTATTGACTGGTGCCGGTATGTCGGCGGAAAGCGGAATTCCTACCTTTCGGGGAAGCGATGGCTTATGGGAAAATCATCGAATTGAAGATGTGGCTTCACCGGAAGGTTGGCATCGGGATCCACTCACTGTGCTTGAGTTTTATAATCAGCGACGTAAAAAAGTATTGGAAGTCAATCCCAATCGTGGGCACGAAATACTCGCTGAACTCGAGTCGGATTTTGATGTGCATATTGTCACGCAAAACATCGACAACTTACATGAACGAGCCGGCAGCAGCAAGGTGTTGCATTTACACGGACAAATCACTCAAAGCAGAAGTTCCAAAAATCCTTCCCTGGTCTATGACATCAATGGTTGGGAATTGAAGTGGGGTGACTACTGTGAACTGGGTTCACAACTGCGTCCGAATATTGTTTGGTTTGGTGAAGCGGTACCGATGATCGAACCGGCAGCAGAACTTGTCTCGCAAGCCGACATCTTCGTGGTGGTAGGAACATCACTACAGGTGTATCCCGCGGCAGGACTCACTTCCTATGCCCCACCATTCTGCAACAAATACATCATTGATCCCAATACACCGGATGTGAGCGGAATAAGGAATATGAAAGGAATACGGTTGTGGGCGAGTGAGGGGTTGGCGCAACTAGCAGTGGAGTTATTACGCGAAAAGAAATAATTATCAATTTTCAATTATTAATTATTAACCCCCGTGACCACTGAGAATTTTGGAACACACGATTTATAATTTATAATTTATAATTCACTGTTGTCCGGTAAAGATATTTGATTTGTTATAAAAAAAGGCCCTCGTTAAGAGAGCCTTGTGTCTATGTTTGAGTTGCACCAAAAACAATCGACACATGAGTAAAAGTACATGTTTTTCCGGACA
>JANOVT010000083.1:0-29731 GCA_031417525.1 Flavobacteriales bacterium
GTGGCAAATATTTTGCCACGCAAATTTTGCCACGCGATTGATTGACAGTGAGATAGGTTCTTTTGTTTTGTCCGAAGAAAAAATCTAGCTTTTCGAAAATGAGCATTTTTGCCCGAATATTTGTCAAAACCAACTCGGCTGAGGAATCATTTGTTTGAACCAGACATAAAAAAACCGTCCCAAATCAGAGACGGTATTTTTTTTATCATGAAATTTTTATTCGTGGGCAGGTTCTCCAACCTTTTCAACATCACAAGTATTTGCAGTTTTGTTGATGTGAATACGAAGAATTGCACTCGGATTGGATAAGGTGGTATGAGCTCCTGTTCCTGTCAACGCCCCATCATTCGCATTGACTTCAAATGACAGGCCCGTCAGTTGACGGTTGCTGTTGAAGGTTGGCCAATATTTAAACACGATTCCTTGTGCTTTCAGGTCACGGCTGATTTGAGAAAGTTCTTCTCTGGTCGTTTGGCCGGTAATTGAAATTTGAGCATCAGTTGTGGTTATGATGTTTTGACTGAAAGCTGCAAAGCCAACTGTCATGAACAGCAGCGTAAAAATGGTTTTTATTCGGTTCATTGTTTGTTTTATTGAATACAACTACAAGACTAAGCCAAAATGTGGAAAGTTGCCTCTTTCGCGATGGATTTTTTGCTGAACACATGGATACATTCGAATTTGACCAATCATGTAGGGGCAGAAAATTTTCTGCCCCTACATGATTGGTCAAATCCTCGCGACTTTAATCCCGTAATTTCGCCAAAAATTCAATCCATGGCGGCAAGAAGTAAAAGCGGAATCATCGAGGAAATCAAAAAGGATCTTTTCAGCGAGAAGGACACAAAAGTTACTGCTGCGCTGAGCAAAACACGCGATGCTGCTGATCCTTCGCTTGTGGAGCCACTTCTCACATTTTTTGCAACCACTAGCAATCCCGAATGGAAGGCTGAAGCTGCCGAAATGCTCTCAACATTGAAAGTCAGCAAAGTGAACAAGTATTTTATGGATGCCTTGGCAAGTCCTTCTATGCGTCACCTTCGCCGGGAAATCCTCGCTTTTATGTGGAATTCAAATGTTCAACCTGTAGAAGATTTTGTGGAAATCACCCGAATTGCTCTTTCAGGAAATTTCGAAGAAACCTTTGAATGCCTTACGCTTCTGGAAAGTTTGGACAAAATAATTCCGGAAGAAGTATTGCTGGAATGCATTTCCCTCATCGGTCAGTACAAACCGAAATTGGATGAAAACAGTCGCAATATTCTGATAGGTGATTTCCTTGCTTTGCTGGAAACACATCGTGTCAAAGGTGAACTGGATTAATTCGAGCAATGAGTAAGCTGATTTTTTCTGCCGAAGTACAACAGGCAATTACGAACGGGAGTCCGATTGTGGCGCTTGAAAGCACCATCATTTCTCATGGCATGCCTTTTCCGGAGAATCTGGAAGTGGCCAGGGAAGTGGAAGAAACAGTGCGGGTGAATGGAGCTGTTCCCGCCACTATTGCAATCATCAACGGGGAATTTCATGTCGGACTCGACTCGACCGCGCTCGAAAACTTTGCACAATTAAAAGGAGTGATGAAGTGCAGTCGCCGCGATCTGCCAATGGTTGTTTCACAAAAACTGAATGGCGCCACGACGGTTGCGGCAACGATGATTATTGCAGAAATGGCCGGAATTCGGGTATTCGCCACTGGAGGAATCGGCGGTGTTCACAGAAATGCGGAACAAACTTTCGATGTTTCTGCCGATCTCATTGAATTATCAAAAACAAGTGTTGCCGTTGTCAGTGCAGGTGCAAAAGCCATTCTGGATTTGCCAAAAACACTCGAATACCTCGAAACTTTTGGCGTTCCTGTCATCGGATTTCAAACAGATGAATTCCCCGCATTTTATTCCAGAAAATCCGGACTAAAAACGACCATGTCACTGCAAACACCGGAAGAAATCGCTTCTTTTTTGCATGAAAAATGGTCGTTGAATTTGAATGGCGGTGTCTTGATCGCCAATCCTATTCCCGAACAATTTGAATTGAATGCCGAAGAAATTGAAAACGCAATCACATCCTCGATCCTTCGTGCCGAAGAACAAAAAATCGGTGGAAAAGAACTCACTCCTTTTCTATTGAAGGAACTCAACCTCATCACAGAAGGTAGAAGCCAGATTGCCAACAAAGCCCTCGTGCTGAACAACGCTGCGGTCGCCTCAAGAATCGCTGTCGCGATGAAAGATTTCGTATCCAACATCTGAGTGAGTAAGGGCAGAAAATTTTCTGCCCCACCAACTCCACTATTGTGGACTTCGCGATAGTATCTTCGCCACATGTCCAAGACTTTCGAAACTCCTGACTATATCATGACGGAAGAAAAAATCCGTCAAAGGCTGCTTGACGATTATCGCCTTGCCTGTATCTCGCGTGAAACTTCTCTGCTTGGCAGAAAAGAAGTGCTGACCGGAAAAGCCAAATTCGGCATTTTCGGTGATGGCAAAGAAGTGGCGCAAATCGCCATGGCAAAACAATTCAAAGCCGGCGACTGGCGCAGCGGTTATTACCGCGATCAAACTTTTATGATGGCGATTGAAGAACTGACCGTTCAGCAATACTTCGCGGCGCTTTATGCTCATACCGATGTCGCTCAAGAGCCTGCAAGTGGTGGCCGACAAATGGGTGGACATTATGCGACACGATTCTTGAATGAAGACGGATCGTGGAAGGAAGTTTCCAAATTGAAAAATTCATCCGCAGATATTTCTCCAACTGCTGGTCAGATGCCGCGACTCGTTGGACTTGCTCAGGCCTCAAAAGTTTTTAAGCAAAATGCTGAGTTAAAATCCTGGACGAATTTCAGCAACAATGGAAATGAAGTTGCATTTGGAACCATTGGTGATGCATCCACTTCGGAAGGGCTTTTTTGGGAAAGTATGAATGCTGCATCTGTACTCGGTGTGCCCATGTGCATGAGCGTTTGGGATGATGGATGGGGAATCAGTGTTCCGAAAAAATTCCAGACAGTCAAAGAGAGTATTTCGGAAGCGCTGAAAGGATTTGAAAAAACTACAACAACCAACGGAATAAAAATATTCAAGGCGAAGGGATGGAATTATCCCGAACTTTTGATGACCTATGAAAAAGCAGTGATTTACTGCAGAGAGAATCATATTCCCGTGCTGATCCATGTGGAAGAAATAACTCAGCCACAGGGTCACAGCACGAGTGGTTCACACGAACGATACAAATCAAAAGAATTGCTGGCGTGGTATGATGAATACGATTGCATCGCCCAACTGAAAAAATTCATCATGATGGATGGCTCGGCCAACGATCGTGAACTGGATGAAATCAGAGAAGAAGCTAAAAACTTTGTTCGTCAGGAACAGAAAAAAGCGTGGGCTGCTTTCCGCGCGGATATTGACGGAGACGTTGCGCTTGCGGTTTCTCACCTCGCACAATTGGGCGACGCTATTTCTTTGGATGAAATAAAGGGACTTGCAGAAAGTCTGAAAAAAACAGTGGAGCCTATTCGCAAGGATGTGATAGTGGCGGTGAAAAAAGCTATCCGAATTGCGGGAAAGAAAAATGTATCAGCTACTGCTTCCATTTCTTCATGGCTCAAAGTTTTGAATGCCGATTGTGAAGATCGTTATGACTCTTCTTTATACAGCGATTCTGCTTTTTCAGCGTTGAAGGTTGTTCCTGTTGATCCTATCTATGATGAAAGTGCTGAGCATGTCGATGGTAGAATTATCATCCGTGACAACTGGGATTATGTGTTAAAAAATCGTCCGGAGACTTTGATCTTCGGTGAAGATGTTGGGAAAATTGGTGGGGTCAATCAAACGTGTGAAGGTCTTCAGGAAAAATATGGTGAGTTGCGCGTGAGCGACACAGGTATACGCGAAGCGACCATTATCGGCCAGGGCATCGGAATGGCCATGCGCGGACTTCGCCCCATTGCCGAGATTCAATACCTCGACTATTTATTTTATGCGCTGCAGATTTTGCGTGATGACTTAGCAAGTGTTCGTTACAGGACAAAGGGCGGGCAAAAAGCTCCATTGATTATTTCTACCCGAGGCCATCGCCTGGAAGGTGTGTGGCATGCCGGAAGTCCGATGGGTAGCATCATTAATAGTGTGCGAGGAATGCACGTGTGTGTGCCACGCAACATGATGCAAGCTGCGGGTATGTACAACACGCTCTTGCAGGCGGATGAACCGGCAATTGTGATTGAGTGCCTCAATGGTTATAGATCGAAAGAACCACTTCCATTAAATATGGGTGAATTCAGAATTCCACTCGGAATTCCGGAAATCGTGCAAGAAGGAAATGATATCACCATCGTTTCATACGGCTCCACGTTTAATATTTGTCAGCAGGCTGCACAGCAATTGGCAGAAGTGGGTGTATCGATTGAACTGATTGATGTTCGAACATTATTGCCGTTCGATATTCATCACATCATCGTTTCTTCTTTGAAAAAAACCAATCGGATTTTATTTGTAGATGAAGATGTTCCTGGTGGTGCTTCAGCATATATGCTCGATGAGGTTTTAAACCGACAAAACGGATTTCAATACCTCGACAGTCAGCCGCGCACACTCGCTGCAAAACCTCACCTTCCGGCATACGGAACGGATGGCGATTATTTCAGCAAGCCGAGTATCGAAGATGTGTACGATGTGGTCATGGAAATGATGTCCGAGGTTTTTCCGGATAAATACGCATGAAAATACTTTTTTGAACAAAACGCGTAGGGGCAGAAAATTTTCTGCCCCTACGACGTTTCAACGGTTGTGAACCAAATTGATTTTTTTATTTTCCCTTATATTCGCTCAAACCCATTGTCATTCATGAAGCCGTTTCACTTCATTTTTTCCATTTGTTGTTTTTTGTTCCCTTGTTGTTTTTCTGCTCAAACAATCAAGGGTAGAGTGGTAGACGGTATTGGTGGCATTCCATTGTTTGCGGCGGTTGTCGGTCAGCAGGGAACGACCAATGGAACGACCACAGATTTTGATGGTGAGTTTTCTATTACGGTGGATGCTTTACCAACCACATTGGTCGTCAGTCTCGTCGGATTTGAAACCATGGAGTTTATCGTTGGTTCTGCAGACAAAGTGATCGATCTCAAGATTTATTCGAAAGATAATTTTCTGGAAGAAGTGAATGTGGTGAGTGATCGCATTCTCGAAAAACAAAAAAAATCGCCACTTTCTGTCGAGAGCATGGATGCAATTGCCATCAAAGAAGTTCCGACAGGAAATTTTTATGAAGGACTTGCTGCACTGAAAGGTGTGGACATGGCTTCAGCAAGTCTGGCGTTTCGTGTCATCAATACGCGCGGCTTCAACAGCACTTCACCGGTGAGAGTATTGCAGTTGATCGATGGTGTCGACAATCAATCACCGGGATTAAATTTTTCTTTGGGAAATTTTTTGGGTGCACCGGATCTGGATGTAAAAAGTGTGGATGTAGTGCAGGGCGCCAGCAGCGCTTATTATGGACCGGGCGCTTTCAATGGAGTGATCAATATGGAAACGAAAAATCCATTTCTTACTCCGGGGCTTTCTGTGAATATGAAAGTAGGTGAGCGCAATTTGATCCAACCATGTTTCCGATGGGCGGATGTTTTTCACAATAAAAAGGAAGAAGCATTTTTGGCATACAAAATCAACGCGCTTTATCTGAAAGCGGATGATTGGAGAGCGAATAATTACACACCCATCTATGGCAGCGGAAATGATCAAAGCAATCCGGGCAGATTTGACGCTGTAAATATTTATGGCGATGAATATTTTGCTGCGAATGATTATTCTACCTCTTCGCCGTCGTCACAACAGTATCGCGGTCTGGGGACTTTCTATCGAACAGGTTACAAGGAAGAAGATCTGGTCGATTACAAAACGGAGAACCTCAAAGTGAATGCTGCAGTGCACTGGAGACTGAAACCATCTCTCGATTACGAATCACCTGAAATTATTGCGCAATTCAATATGGGCCAGGGCACAACGGTGTATCAGGGGGATAATCGTTTCAGCCTGCGCAATATCCGTTTTATGCAGAACAGAATTGAGCTGAGAAAAGCAAATAAGTACTTTTTGCGAGCTTATGCAACGCATGAAAATGCAGGCGAAAGTTTTGATCCTTATTTCACCGCTCAAAAATTATTGGAAACTGCACGGTCGCAGGAAGAATGGGCGAATGTGTACCGTACCACCTGGCAAAATAAAATTATTCCACGAATGAATGCGTTGGGTTATCCGGAACCATATCTCAATCCAAACTGGCCGGGACCTGTCGTTGATCCGTTTTATCAGCAGTATTTTTTGTATGATTATGCCGCACAAGAACAGTGGATGCAGACATACAATGACTCACTTGTAGGTTGGCATCAGGAGGTGGAGGGATTAACCAATACGGGGAATGCCGGATTGCCAATTGAACAGACGGGCTATTTTGCTCCGGGCTCAGATCGTTTTAAAGAAGAATTCAGAAGAATTACGTCTTTGAAGAACAATGAAGGTGAAGGAGGAACGAAATTCTATGATCGTTCTGCGCTTTATAATATTCAAGGTGAATACAAATGGTCGTTGCCAAAACTCGACGAAGTACGGGTAGGATTTAGTGGCAGGCTGTATACTCCGGATTCCGACGGCAGTATTTTTAATGATGGAATAAGATATGTTGCGCAATCGGATGGGAGTATTGACACCATTCTCACCAAAAACAAAATCACCAACAATCAATATGGTGCATACGTCGGTGTCGAGAAGAAATTGATGGAAGACAAACTCAATCTCAATGCAACGATGCGCGTAGATAAAAATCAAAATTTTGATGCGCTTCTTTCACCTGCACTTTCTGCAGTTTTTTCACCGAAAAAAAATCATTTCCTGAGAGTTTCATTTTCAAGTGCTTTGAGAAATCCGACGCTGGCTGATCAATATCTCAACCTGAATGTAGGGCCGGCAACATTGCGTGGTAATCTCGATGGTGTAACGAATCTCATCACCATCGCATCTTTTATGGAGTGGCGTGATACACAAAAACCTTCTTCACTTGAATATTTTGACATCGGCCCCATCAAGCCGGAACAAGCACAGACTTTGGAGATTGGCTATCGCGCAACACTTTTTGAAAAAGTGTTTTTGGATGTATCCGCATACACCACTTATTACAAAAATTTTATAGGATATAAAATCGGAATTGAAGCACCAACAGACAGCAACGGACAGATTTCGAATTTCTCCCGAATTCGCGCATTCCGTTATTCGGCAAATTCAGAGAACCGTGTAATTACGCAAGGAGCGAATGTGGGTGTGAATTATTATTTCTATAAACAACACGCTTTCATTTTTAATTATTCCTTCAACAATCTGGCAAAGGCCGATGACAGTGATCCTATCATTCCTGCCTTCAATACTCCTCTGCACAAATTCAATGTTGGTGTGAATGGTCGTGATTTATTTAAAACGGATTCAGGCAATTCATTGGGATATGCAGTGAACTATAAATGGGTGGATAAATACTTCTGGGAAGGATCACCACAATTTACGGGCCCGGTTCCGGCTTTCATCATTGTTGACGCTCAGGTCAATTACACCTGGAAAAAATCAAACACAAATTTTAAGGTCGGTTGCTCAAATTTACTGGACAATAAACACATTGAAGCGTATGGCGGACCGTTGATCGGACGTATGGCGTATGTATCGCTGTTGTACGAGTGGGCAAAATGATTACCTTCGACACAATAAATGATTTTTTGAATCTAAATAAAACAAACTAGCTATGAAGAGAATTTTTACATTATTGATTGTTCTGGTGATGACATGTGGCATTCAAATAAGTGCGCAGCGTTATCTCACCGAGGTTTTTACAGAAGTTGATGTCACTCCGAACGTAACGTACGGAATGAATGCCACGGTAATTGCATACCAGATTGTTGGGCAGGCAATTCCTGAAGCTCTGAAGATGGATATTTACGAACCAACTGGTGACGTTGAAACGAATCGTCCTCTCATTCTTTATTTCCATACCGGAAATTTTTTGCCGACTCCGCAAAACGGCAGCCCAAGTGGTACTCGTACCGATCTGAACGTAGTTGCAATGTGCACACGTCTTGCTAAAATGGGTTACGTGGTGGCTTCCTGCGACAACCGTTTGGGTTGGAATCCGGTTGCGACTACACAAGATGAACGTGTTTATACTTTGATCAATGCAGCCTATCGCGGTGTGCAGGATTGCCGCACAGCTATTCGTTTTTTCCGTATGACAGAAGACCAGTTGGGAAATCCTTATGGAATTGATCCATCAAAAGTTTGTGTTTGGGGTCAAGGCACCGGAGGTTATGTTTCTTTCGCTTCTGCAACTATCAATAATTACACGGATATCGCAATTCCAAAATTCACTCACGAAGTTGAAATCCCAGCTGGATCAGGAAATTTTGTGCTTGTTCCTATGGTTGTGGAAGCAATCAACGGTGATATTTATGGAACTTCATTCGGTATCAATCCACTTGATGGTGATACTTTGTGTTACATAAATCATCCCGGATATTCTTCCGACTTCAATGTGGCGGTGAATATGGGCGGTGCATGTGGCGATAGCTCATGGGTGACAGCTCAAGATCCTCCGATGATTTCTTTCCATGTAACGTCCGATCCATTTGCTCCTTACAATGTCGGTACTGTAATCGTACCTGGATTTAATCTTCCGGTGGTAGAAGTAAGCGGAAGTGGGCACGTTCAAGAACTCGCAAATGCTTTGAACCTGAATTCCTCTTTCCAGCTTGCAGATGCAGTGAATGATGTTTACACTACTCAGGCAAATCTTTACAATGATGGCAACTATGGCTTGTATCCACTCAACCGTCCTGTAGGTTCTGAATTGGATAGCGCTCCATGGGAGTGGTGGACTTCAGACAATCCAAATAACACAAATGGTTTGGCTACGAATCCTGACATGTCTCAGGCAAAAGGTGAGCTGTTCCTCGATACCATTCAGGCATATGCTGCCCCTCGCATTATGTGCGCATTGGGTTTGCCTGGAAGTCCTTGTGCCATTTCAGTAAATGAAGTGAATGCACCGGTGTTCAATCTTTATCCTAATCCAGCTCACGATCAGTTCACCATTGTTGGCAATGAATTCCTCAGTGGAATTGTTGTCAGAAATATCATGGGTGAAATTGTGCTTTCGAAACAAAATTTGAATACCCGTATTTTCCGTGCTGAAGAGAATTTTGCAGCCGGTATGTATACTGTTGACATTGTTTCATCAAAAGGTACAATTACCAAAAAGATTGTGATTAACTAATCACAGTGGATTTTTAATCGGAATAGGGCTGCATGAAAGTGTGGCCCTTTTCTTTTTTTCACGCAGAATTTGTGGAAGGAAAATCCGAATTCATGCACCTCTATCGCTCCAATCGATTCGAACGTACACCCGATAACAATCGTGCATATATTCCGTTGCTCAAGACGGTTGGAGGAAATAAGTCTTAATTCTCAGATATTCATATCGAGTAGGCAAACGTTGCAACCGAGAAAATTTAGTAGCTCCTGATTTTGCGCTCATGAATTCAGTATCAGATCAAAATTCTGCGAAATTCTGATATTCCTTCTGATATTTTTCAGCGTGAAACAAAAAAAATATGTGGAAATCCGATTTGAAATCTGTGTGAACTTTGGAATAAAAAGAGACAGCGAGTAGTCTTGTTTACAAAAATGATGTGTTCAATTTTTTTGTAAACAACTATCGTGTAAACAATTTTTCACGATGAATTTTTGAATTTTGAATTCTTGAATCTTTCCGTGGAGTGCATCGAATCAAAGCAAAATCTTGAAACGAAAAAAAAGCCCCACAATTGCGGAGCTTTTTATATTGGAGTAATGATGAAGCTTATTTATTCGCCGGAGCGCCAGCCGGAGTTTTCACCGGAGCACCTCCAGGAGTTGCGCCAGGATCTGGTCCAACATTTCCTTTGATGCTGATCACTTTCACTGGTTCGTTCACAGCATTCGAATTGATCGTAACAGTTTTGCTGATCGGACCTGGACGTTTTGTGTCGTATTTCACTTCAATGAAAGAAGACTCGCCCGGCAAAATTGGATTCGGATCGCACTTCGGAACAGTGCATCCGCAAGAACCCTGACAGTTGGTAAGCACTAACATGTCTGTTCCGGTATTTGTCACTTTGAATTTGCATTCGCCGTTGCCACCGAATTGTATTTCACCGTAATCATGTGTGTCTTTGTCGAGTGTAATGGCAGGACCACTCACAAGTTCTTTAGGCTGAGCAAAAGCTGCAAATGTGCTGCTCAGTGCGATGGCCAGAGTAAAAATGATTTTTTTCATTGTGTTTTTATGTTGGTGTGTTTTTTCAAAAAAAACTCCGGATTAAAAGTTTAACCGGAGTTTTTTAGATTTATTCAATTCGTTTTACGGAAAGTCTGGTATTAATGACCGCCGCCTGCTGGTGCACCTGCTGGAGCCTTTTCCGGAGGAGAACCTGCCGGAGCTGCATTTGGATCAGCACCAACGTTTCCTTTGATACGTACAACTTTTACTGGCTCATTCACCGCGTTTGAGTTGATCGTCACTGATTTGTTGATTGGACCAGGACGTTTTGTATCATATTTTACTGTGATGATTGAGCTAGTGCCAGGAGCAATAGGATTTGGATCACATTTTGGAACAGTGCATCCGCATGAACCTTTGCATTTGCTCAGGATCAAATCGCCTGTACCTGAATTGGTTACTTTAAACTCACACGTACCATCACCTCCAAAAGGAACTTCTTGATAATCATGTACTTCTTTGTCTAAAGTGATCATTGGGCCATCAGCAACCTGATTTTGTGCCGAAATGAGTGATATCATTCCGAATGCAAGGGCCAGTGAAAGAAGAACTTTTTTCATTTTAATGTTTGTTTGGTTTTTTTATTTCTATTGCTTGTACTCAAATCTAGGGCCAAAATGATTCAATTGTAAATCTGGTTAACGAATCTTTAACAGCTTACGCATTCAGCAGTTTGAATTCCTCATTCGAATTTCTGTTACAAATGTTTCATCTTTTTTTCCGCGGTGTTTCGCTTTTAACTTCCATTTAGCAGCATTAACATCTCAATGCTGAATTTCAATTTGTTTGTTCCACATTCCTTTTTCTGTCCGTACCACTATTGTATACTGGCCTGCAGCCATGGATGATGTATTTATCATCACACCGTTTCCAATTGATCTTACATCTATTTGCAATATACGGCCGGTGATATCCAGCATACTTATTTCACCAACTTTAATGTTCGTTCCGACAATCGTAACCGACTCGTCGGCTGGTACCGGATACACCACCAAATGATCGGTCAATTCTTCTTCCTTAGAAAGCAGCACAATCAGACTGGTTCCGGAACAATTGGCATCACTGATACCGGTGACCTGGTATAAGTGATTGCCATCAAGGAATGGTCCAACACCAACATTCAACTCACCATCAATCAACCATTCTACCGTTTCGAACAATTCGCAATTGTTGCACTCAACCTGGCCTGCGCCCTCATTGTAAATAAGCACAGGATTTAATACTTCGTGCACGATAAGCGGAATACTGTATTGACCTGATACTCCATCATTTTCGCAAGTCACGGTTATCTGGTAATTCCCTGGATTGGCATATTGATGTTCTGCTGAAACTTCAAAATCTGATGGTAGTGTGCCATCGCCGAAGTCAATGGTACAGGTAGTTCCGATCATCGAATCAGTTAGATCAGTTGCAACAAATGAAACCGGCGCACATACTTCTGCAACATTGCCAATGAAGTAGGGTTGAATCACAAGGAAGTCTTCAGAATGTATTGAGCATCCGTTCTCATTTGTAGATTGAATGGAATAATTGCCATTTTGGTAATTGTCATTGAAATAGATATCGATCGGAGCATTGTCGAAGCCATTCAAAAGTTCCCCATCCAGATACCATTCATATTCATTACCTGCGCAGTTGGTACATTGCAGTGTATAGCTCAGATCGTCGTAGGTCATGATCGCAGATTCCGGATCATTAAAAACCTCGATCGTGATCGTTGTATCAGCGAGCGCATTGTTGATAGTGAATTCGTAATAAAATTGATACAAACCAGGCTCAGTGATCGTGTAGTCAAATTGTGAAAGACACTCTTCGTTGACAGCGATTGTATTAAGCGTGTAAGAGCATGCACTTCCTTCTACAAAATCATTGTTGTTAGTGATATGAAATGTAAGTGGTGCGCAACCTGACAGCGATGTCGCTTCGAGATACGCATAAATAAACTGGCATGATCCATCCTCGAGATTGAATGATGGATTATAATTTACCGCAGTAGGATCTGTACAGCCGGGATATTGACAGGAGCCATTCTCATAGTTAACATCGGGATCATAATTAGCGGCTTGTGGATCAGTGCAACCACCGACGAAACAACTACCATCATCGAAATTTGCTCCGGGTAAGTAATTGTCTGCATTTTCATTGGTGCAACCCGGATAGTGACAACTTCCGTCGTCGATTGTTGCTGCAACATTGTAGTCCATCGCCATCAGATCCGTGCATCCGGGAATTGCGTTTGCTGCAAAAATACTCATACGTACCATGGGAATTCTTGCACTTACCAGTGTGGCATTGATGGATGGAAAACGAATCAATCCGGATTCTCCATTTGTAATTCCGCTGCGTGCAACAACTACATCCAATGTGGAATCAATTTCTGCCATGGCAACAAAATACAGACTGTCCTGAATCAGTAGGAATGGATCTGCAAAATGAAGCGTCATCATATTTTCATCGCCGACTGAATTCAGATCGGCTTCATTCACGTACACTGTATCGGTAGATACAAGGATTGTATCCATAGCTTGGTTATAGATCATTCCACGAATTCCTGAACCAACTACTGTTCCTTCGGCAACAGCCACCTGAAGCGAATGACAATATGTATTGTTGTTATAAATTTGATAAAAACAACCAGCTTCCATTTGATACGGAGCAAAAGTGGCTGACGGATTATAACTACTTTCCATCGGGCCTTCATCCAAGGCGTAGGTGTACGGAGTGATCGAATAATCTAAGGAATCAATATTGTTTGACGGTGTTTCATCCGTTTCATCCTGACTTATTGTATAAGTAATTTTATATTCTCCGGTTACAGGGGCATTCGTGTACGTGCCCGGAATTGTGAGATTTTGTGTCTGAAAGGCTGCAACATCAGGCGAAGCACTGTTGCTATTATAAACTTCCGTGGAGTTGTCCTTCACAATAGTGGCATTGAGTGTTACATTATTCTGTGTAAGTGAGCCAATGTTCATACAACTTCCTTTTAAATTAAATGTCGGAATTTGCAATAACGGATATTGATCGTATTCAAGATTGAAAAGAGCTGTCAAAGAATTCGGACCACTGTTATTGGTATAACTTTTACTCGTGATCATGAGGTCGTTTTCATTTGGGACATACACATTGATGTCGTCCAGCAACCACCAGTAATAGGTTCCTTCATAAAGAAATTTGAATTGAACGGTAGTCTGACCCGCCGTATAAGAAGCGAGATTTACGGATGCCCAAATGGAGTTGGGAGATTGTGGACCTGAATTCGTGAGAATATCTGTCCAGTTATTGCCCAGGTCTGTAGATATCTGAACTTTCGTTGTGGATTGAAAAGATCTGAATTGTTGTTGAAAGGTGAGCACAGGTCCTGATGCTGTGGACAAGTCGATCGGAGGAGTGATCAGCCACGCGGTGTGTGGCGCAGGATCAACGCCCGTTCCTAATCCCAAACCACATAGGTTACCGGAATCATCCCAGTAATTTCCGTCAAAAATCACAAATCCGTTTGATTGTGTTTCAGACAGAAGTGGAACGGCAAGTGCTGAACAAGAGCCGCGAGCACCAACTGTCGTATTCGGAGCTGTGTTCGGACCGCGATACTCCCAGTGTGCGAGATCGGTTGTGCTATTGATACCACGGATCCAATCTTCCGGAATGCCATTTGCAAAATCCCAGGTTATTAGCGGATCGCCAAGAACCTGGCCGTTGAACTTCAGTGAAGTGATGGTCACTACTGCAAAGAGTAGTAGAAATTTTCTCATAACCGACGGATGCGTTTAACTGTTTTTACTGCTTGAATAATCGTTGAGCGAAGATAATGAATCCAATTTGGAATCAGGCGTTTTCCACCTTCGCTTTTTGTTTTGTACTGGATTTCCATTCGTTGAAGATGCCCAAAATGATTCCATCGGCCAGTCCGATTTTTGGAACTAGCATTTCTTTGATTCCGGCATAATCCATCAGACGGAGATAAATTTCGCAGGCAGGAACAATTACATCTGCACGATCCGGCCGAAGCTTTAGCCGTGTAATACGCTGTTCTACAGAATACGATTTCAGGATGGCATATTGTTCTTGAAGGTCCTTGTAAGTGAGCGTTTCTGCCGGCTTTTTTCCTTGTATTTTAAATATAGTATTGATGTTGCCGCCGGTACCAATGGCCGTGACTTTGTCTTCTTTTTCGAAGATGGTCTGAATCCATTTTTTTGCTTTTTCCCAGGTTTGTTTTTCAACCCCGGCAGATAGCATTCTGACGGTTCCGAGGTCGAATGATTGTCCTTTGATTCGTTTGCCTTTTTTGATCAGTGTGAGTTCCGTGCTTCCGCCACCTACATCTATATAAAGATAATTTCCTTTTTCGTTGAGATTTTGTGCCTTGTAATTTTTAAAGATGAGATCTGCTTCTTCATCTCCCGTCAAAACATTGACACGAATATTCGCCTCTTTCTCAATGCGGCTCAATACCTCTTTGCGATTTTTAGTTTCCCGCATGGCAGAAGTTGCACATGCACGAAACAACTCGATTTTATGCACGTCCATGAGGTACCAGAACGCGCGCATTGTCTTTACAAGCTGGCGGATTTTTTCTTCAGAGATGAAACCATGCTGAAAAACATCATCACCAAGTCGAACTGGCACACGGGTCAAAGAAACTTTTTCAATATGGTATTTGTCGCCATCGAGGTAGACTTCTTCAATGAGAAGTCTGATAGCGTTGGAACCAATATCTATGGCAGCGAATTTCAATTGACTGAATTACTAGTTCGTGAAAGTAATTCAGGATTTGATCCCAGCAAGATACTTGTGAGTTGCCATTTGTGTGTCAATGACAGATTTGCCCTTTGCCGGAATGAGATATTCGTTTTTCAACGTTTTGTCAACACGTCGCGCTTTTGCTTCCGATCCGAGTTGGATATTGAGAAATTCCTGCAAGTTTTGTTTGATCTGTTCATCATAAACCGGACAAGAAACTTCAATCCGGTGGTCGATGTTACGTACCATCCAGTCCGCACTGGAAATATAATACTGAGGCTTGCCGCCATTACCAAAAACAAGGATGCGACTGTGTTCGAGGAATCTGCCAACAATACTCACAACGCTAATGTTCTCGCTTCTTCCGGCAATTCCTGGAACGAGCGAACATATTCCTCGAATGATGAGTTGAATTTTTACACCTGCCTGACTTGCCTCATAAAGTTTACGTATTAGGCCTGGATCGACAAGATTATTCATCTTTAAAATAATCCAGGCACGTTTGCCTTTTGATGCAAGTGCAATTTCATGGTTGATAAGGTCCGTGAATTTCCGGCGTGTTCCGAATGGCGAAACAATCAAATGGCGATGCGCACTTCGCTGAAAATTATTTTCGAAAAATTCGAAAATCCTTCGCACTTCACTTCCAATTTCTTTTCTTGCGGTCAGCAGCGAAATGTCCGTATAAACTGAAGCAGTTGATTCATGAAAGTTTCCTGTTCCTATATGAACATACCTTACCGTGCGCGCTCCTTCTTTTCTGCTGATCTGAATGAGTTTACAATGCACTTTCAGGCCGGGAACTCCCGGAATGACCCTGATACCTGCTTCTTGCAGAATGCGTGATACACTGATGTTATTTTCTTCATCGAAGCGAGCCTGTAATTCCACCACGGCAATTACACGTTTTCCATTGCGAGCAGCGTTGATGAGGGTACTGATGATCTGTGAATTTCGCGCTACACGATACAGACTAATGCGAATCGTTCGAACATCCGGATCGATAGAGGCTTCGCGCAATAAATCAATGATGAGATTAAAACTGTGATAGGGAAAATGCAGGAGTATGTCTTTTTTTCTGATTTCATTGAGCATGCTTTTTTTGCCTTGTAATGCATGATGATCAATTGTTTTCATGGCAGCGAATACCAGATTTTTTTTTCCAAAATCAGGAAATTGCATCAGGTCCTTTTTATTATGATATCGACCGCCGGCTGAAATACTTTCGATGCTTCGGATTTTTATTTTTTTCAATATAAAATCAAGTAAGACCTGTGGCATGGATCTGTCATAAGTGATCCTCACATATTGTCCACGTTTACGTTGGTTGATGCTTCTGGAAACTTTCTCTACGAAACTTTTCGAGAGATCATCGTCGATGTCCAATTCAGCATCGCGTATCGTTTTCAGAGCATAAGCATTTGCGTGATCGAAGGAATAAACATTGAATAACTCTTTGAGGTGAAGTCGAATGATGTCATCCGCGAACATCACATGTGCCTTGTCCGACTGGCCCGAAGGAAGGACCACAAATCGTTTGAGTTTATCAGGCAATTCTATTAAGGCGAATGTGTTGGTACTCTGTCTCTCTTTGTTTACCAGTTCAATTACAAAATACAGTCTGTTATCACTTAGTTGTGGAAATGGTGTTTTATTGTTAAGGATGACCGGCACGAGGTGAGGCTTCAATTCTTTCGTGAAATAGTCTTTCACAAAAGGCAGATGTTCCTTTCGAATAGTCTTTTCATTCAGGATCTGAATATTTTCTTTGACAAGTTCCGTTGATATTTTAGAGAACACCTGATCAAAAACTGTCTGCTGTCTGACCACAATCTGGTTGATTTCCGAGAGTGTTTCAACCGGATCAAAATCCATAGGATCGATAGGTTTTTTGAAAAGTCCTGTGGCTCTGTGGAGCGTTGCGACCCGGACTTTGAAAAACTCATCCAAATTATTCGCGAATATTCCGAGGAACCTGATACGTTCTATGAGAGGCACCGTTTTATCAGTTGCTTCCTGAAGAACTCTTTCATTAAATGAAAGCCAGGAAATTTCTCTATTGATGAATTCCGATTTATCTTTTTTATTCATTGTACGCATTGTCCAAATGGAAGCGTGCAAAATTACCCATGTGTTACCATGATGTGAATTAAATTTCGAATCAGGAGTTGGACTCAAAATCTCATCGATGTGAACTCGTTGATTCATTTCAAGCATTTTTTAAGCGCCCCAACACTTGTGCGCATTCTCTGAGTCCATTGTTTCTCATTAACTTTCGCCGCTTTCTCTCCTCTGATGATCAGGAAATTTCTATACACTTCTGTCCAAACCGCGATGGTTTTGATTTTGCTGATGGGTATGCTCAATCTGAACCTGGTTTCCTGGATCACTTATGAAATTGATCATGCCAGGCTAAGACAAAAATTTGAGGAATTGTTGCTTTCTTCTACGGAAACGACTCAGTTTTCTGAATTCGAATTCACGCTGAATGAATGGTCTTCGCTGGAACGACCTGAACCTCATGAGTTCAGAAAGGATGGTGAAACTTATGACATTGCAAGCGAACAAATCTCTGGTGATGTTGTCCGAATTAGATGTATCTGTGATAAGCTTGAGAAGGAGATTGAAGCAAAGGCAGAACGTCTGAGTAAAAAATCACAATCGGATGAAAGAGAGAAAAGCTTGAATTGGCGATTTACTTTATTTCCACCGGAAGTAGTCACAGAAAGTTTGATCTTCCAAAGTGAATTGCATGAGCATTCGGCCATGCATCTATGTGTAAAATTGGCTTCCTGGTCTGGAGCTAATTTCGTCCCGCCGGATTTCTTCTGTCCAACTTTTTGATGCCCTGAAAATTGATAATTCTTTTTAATCACCATGATTTAGGGTGATTAAAGTTCTATTGAATGTTAGTTGGTATCTGAGCGACTAGAAAAAAAATACTTGCGGGAGAATTACCCAAAAATCCTCACTATGAAAAAAATCATACTTAATATTATTCTGTGTTTTTGTGCGTCATCTTTTATGCTCGCACAGACAATTATCGTTCGTGATAAGGTGACGCTGGAGAAATTAACCGGCGTGATCATCTCTTCTGAAGGTGTCACAGCGATTGCAACGGATGCCAATGGAGAAGCTCAACTGGACACCTTCAAAGACAAGGCAATTATTCGTTTTCAATTCATTGGATACGAAAATTCTGAATGGAGTTATGCTCAAATATTGGCAGCCGAATGGACTGTCTTTTTAACCGAAAAGGGATTTCTCGCCAATGAAGTAGTTGTATCGGCCTCGAAATTCCAGGAAAAAAGGGAAGATGTGGCTCAGCAGATACAAGTTATCAATCAACGGGACCTCCGATTTTTAAACCAGCAGAATGCGGGTGATGTTATACAGCAATCAGGAAATGTGTTGTTGCAAAAAAGCCAGCAAGGCGGCGGAAGTCCTATCATCCGGGGATTTGAAGCCAACAAAGTGCTCATGGTAGTGGATGGTGTTCGAATGAATAATGCAATCTATCGCGGAGGACATTTGCAGGACATACTTACACTTGATAATACCATCATGGATAAAGTGGAGATAGTTTATGGCCCGGGATCCGTTGTTTATGGCAGTGATGCTTTAGGTGGTGTAATGCATTTTTATACACGCAATCCGGAATTTGCGATTGACAGTAATTTACTGGTGAAAGGAAATGTTTTCGTAAGACACTCAACAGTGAACAATGAAATGACCGGACATGCTGACATCAATCTCGGAGGGAAGAAATTTTCTTCTTTAACCGGTTTCACCTATTCATCATTCGATGACTTGAGACAGGGTAATGTGCGAAGCCCGTTCCAGCTTTCAGATTGGGGACGCACAGAATATGTTGAGCGTATTGACAACAAAGACAGTATCGTTACAAACAGCAATCCGAATGTTCAAGTTGGAAGTGGATACAAACAATATGACTTGCTTCAAAAATTTAGCTTTCAGCAAAATGATCAAGTCAATCACCTGTTGAATATTCAATACAGCACGAGTAGTGATATTCCGCGTTATGACCGTCTTACACAGTATAGAAATGGAAAGTTGCGATATGGCGATTGGTATTATGGCCCGCAACAGCGCTTGCTTGCTTCCTATAGTTTAAATCTCAGTGGCAAAACCAGATTGTACGATCAAGCCAGGTTCATTCTTTCATACCAGGATATTCAGCAAAGCAGAAATGTGAGAATCCGGGGCAGCAAATCGCTGGAGAGTCAGGTAGAAGATGTCGCAGTGATGGCTGTGAATGCCGATCTGATGAAACAATCAGGTCGTCATGAATTGCGATATGGCGCAGAGTTTACCTACAATGACGTAGTGAGCACGGCCACGGCGAAGGATATGGAAGCCGATACGACTTCAAAAATTCCAACACGATATCCGGATGGCGGAAGCCAGATGCAAACCTTGGCAGCATACATTACACACAGTTGGGAAGTGAAACCTTGGCTGATTATTTCGGAAGGCATTCGGGCCAGCAATGTGCAATTGAGCGCAATTTTCTTAGATACCACTTTTTTTCCATTTCCTTTTAATGACGTCAAACAAAACAACACAGCTATCAATGGCAACATTGGTATTGTGGTGAAGCCTGGTTATGATTGGAAAATCTCACTTCTGGGAAGTACCGGTTTTCGCGCAGCCAATGTGGATGACCTGACCAAGGTGTTTGAAACGGCGGGTGCAAAAAGAGATCCGGATACATATCAACTTTTGGAATTGGGAAATCTCACTATCCCGAATCCAAATTTGAAACCCGAGTACACATATAACGCCGATTTGGGCATTTCTAAAACCATCCAGAAAAAGGTCACCATTGAAGGAACCGGATTCTACACACTTTATCGGGATGCCATCACTACAGGCGCAGGTACCTTGAACGGTGATAGCATTGCCATTTATTCCGGAGATTCCGCCATGGTGTATACCAGCGTTAATGCGGCGAAGGCTTTTTTGTATGGATTCAGTGGACAGTTTTCGGCACGCGTAACGAAGCAGTTTGACATCAGCAGCAGTTTGAATTATACCTATGGCAGAATTGAAGATGGCGATAAAGAAGAAACGCCGTTGGATCACATTCCACCAGTATTCGGCAAAACAAGTTTTAATCTTCAGTTAAAAAAATTCCGGGGTGAATTCTGGATGATGTATAGTGGCTGGAAACGAATCGAAGATTATGGTTTTGATGCGGAAGATAATGAAGCAAATGCCACGGCAGTGGGAATGCCGGCCTGGTATACTTTGAATCTCAGAACATCCTATCAGATCAATCAATTTGTTTCTGTACAAGTTTCGATTGACAATATCCTGGATCAGAATTACAGACAGTTTGCATCGAATATCAGCGCACCCGGTAGAAACTTATCGGCGACTTTGCGGGCAAGGTTCTGATGAATTGCAAAGGAACTTATCAGGGATGGCTCAAAACCCTGAAAGTTGACAGAGCATGCTAATTTGTTGCAATTATTACCCGTCAGTTGGAGGTGTTTCCTTCGGAACGCCCCTTCCTGATGGGTTTTTGCCTTAAGATCAGGCATGTCAGAGCTAAACAGGGAATATGGGATTGTGGTTTTGTCCGACAACGATTCCTGTTACATTTGTCACTCCAAATTTCGAAGACCTATTATGAGAAAAATTCTATTAGCACTCAGTTTTGTACTTGCACTTGTCAATTTTGCTTATTCACAGCACTTTAATTGCGCAACGGATGACATGCACCGGAAGGCAATTGGACGAAATCCTCTTCTTATAGATGCTGCCAGGCAATATGAAGAACTTGTGAATGAGAAAATTCTGGAACTCAGACAAAACAGAGATGGCGATCCTGAGTTTGTGTATGTGATTCCTGTGGTTTGGCATATCCTGCATCAGGAAGGTACAGAGAATATTTCGGACGCTCAGATTTTTGATGCGATGTATGTCCTTAATCGCGACTACAGCAAAATGAATGCTGATACCATTGAAGTAGTTGAAGGTTTTGATACCATCATTGCCAATGTGAAGATTGAATTCAGACTTGCTACCAAAGACTTTTTGGGCAATTGCACCAATGGAATCGAACGTTTAAATACGATCGAAACTTTTCAGGGGAACAATGGATCGAAAGAACATCTTTGGCCACGCGAACGATATCTGAATATCTGGACAAGCAAACGTATTGGTGTAGATGGCGCTGCCGGATATAGTCAAAATCCGCCGGATGTGATTGATACTTATGGAGCGAGAGCCGATGGTGTTATCTTGTTGCATAATTACATTGGTCGCATCGGGACAGGTAATGAGTATAGGTCTCGCGCCTTGACACATGAAGTAGGACACTGGTTGAATCTTTCTCATACTTGGGGCGATAATAATGATCCCGAAGTTGCGTGCGGAACGGATGGAGATGGAGTAGCTGATACCCCTATCACCGCAGGACATGAAAACTGCGACACGAAATATGATTTCGAATGTAACAAACAAGGATTGAACTTTAGTTCGCTATCTCCGAATTTGATTTCTATTCTTACATTTGATAGTCTTCGCACAACAAGCGGTACTGCTGATATCACTCCATTGCCTACGTTGCTTTTCGAAGCTGATTCTATTGAAAGGCTTGCGTTTGCTCCATTCGTTGCTGTAGGACTTTCTTCCAATCCTGTAATTGACAGTCTATTCTCTTATTCAGGTTGGTCGACAGGTTCTGAAGGTCTTGATACCAATATTACCCAAATGACTGGTTCGCTAAGTACTGATACTTACTATGAATTTTCCATTACTCCCTCTCCGGGATCGCTTATGACACTCACAGGATTGTCGTTCGATTTTAAAAGAAACGATACTGGTGCACGTTGTTTTGCCTTGAGATCAAGTCTTAATAGTTTCAACACCAATTTTACCGTCGTGGATACCATTTCAACCAATCCAAGACTGACATCAAATCCACATCCACCTATTAATAATCCGAATGCCTCTCCGACTTATTATTCCCTGAATCGCGACCTGACAACATTACAGTCGGGTGCAAGATTCGCTTTCCCTGCAACCACTACTTATTCAAATCTTCATAACACTGTCACTTTCCGTATTTATGCATGGAACGCAGAAGACGCGTCCGGAACCTTTGAAATTGACAATGTCAAATTAAGTGGGACGTTTGGTATCAATGAGAACATTCAGAACTTCATGGAATATTCTTATTGCTCTGTGATGTTTACAGAAGGACAGAAAGAGCGTATGCGTGCAACGCTAGAGCTGCCACTTTCCGGCAGAAACAATCTTTGGACGGATGCAAACAGGGCATTGACTGGAACGGATGATAATCCTTTGACTTGTGCTCCTATCGCCGATTTTTATCCGGAGAAGAAATTTGTATGCATCGGTGGACTAACAACTATGCATGACAATACCACGAATGGCATTGTTGATTCCTGGTTCTGGACATTCGAAGACGGCGTGCCTGCGACCAGCACTGAACAAAATCCTACTGTTGAATTTACAACATACGGAAGAAAAACAATTACTCTCACCGTTGGAAATGAAGTTGGGTCAAACACTAAGACCTTCAATGATTGTGTCATTGTAGCTCCTGACGGCACTGAAATGGCTGGCCCTCTTTTGCAAGAAGGTTTTGATTCACAATCGGAATTTTATTTACATTGGGTACCTCTCAATTACGATCAGAATACATCAAACTGGCATCAGGTCAGTAATGTAGGGTTTTCAAACAATACATCGGCTATGCTGAATGCCTACGAAATGGATGCAAGCCTTATTGATGAAGGCGGGCATGATATTGATGCTTTGGTTTCGCCGGTTTACGATCTCAGCAGTATTGCATCGGATGCTGAAATCAGTTTTGATTGGGCATTTGCGACACAAAGTATTGACCTTGCCGGTATCACAGATAGCCTGGAGGTAGAAATTTCCAGAGATTGTGGTAGAACGTATCCGGCTATTGTATCAATTGGGAATCCCAATCCAGTTAAAAAAATTAAGGGTGTAAATTTGGTAACCGCAGGAAATGTGAGTATCCCATTTGTTCCTCAATCTAGTAGTGATTGGGATCACGCTTCGTTTGAGATTCCTAATACTTGGCTGGGGCCTGGCTTCCGTATGAAATTCACTTACCATGCAGGTGAATTCCCGAACAATCTGTACATCGACAACATCAATCTTTCCGGTGTACTTGCTGTGGCTGAATTGAACGCAGATTTTTATGGCGCAAGACTTTTCCCAAATCCAAGTGAAGATGTAACGACACTTACTTATGTTAATCCATCTTCAGCAGCGATTGAAATTACTCTTGCTGATTTAAGCGGAAGAATTGTTCAGCGTTATACTCCGAACAACAAAACTCCGGGAACACAAACTTTGAATATCCAGACAAGTGAGTTGGCTAAAGGACTTTATCTGGTAAATATGAACTCAACTCAAAACACCACAACTTTGAAGTTGATGGTGAGATAAGCGAAATATTCTGACTGAAAAAGGCCATCATTTGATGGCCTTTTTTATTGGGATGAAATCATCTAAGAGATTTTGGAAAGCACTTCTATTACATCATCGTAGTTCGGTTCTGAACTGAGATCAGAAACAAGTTCAGTATGAAGAATAGCGCCGGTCTCATCGACAACAACGATGGCCCTTGCCATCAGTCCGATGAAAGAAGAGCCTTCTGTTATGTCGACGCGGTAGTTGTTGCTGAATGATCGATCCTTGTATTCAGATAGGCACATCACATTCTCAATTCCTTCTGCGCCACAAAATCTGCGTTGAGCAAAAGGAAGATCATTCGAGATACACAGAACTACTGTGTTTTCCATTTTCGAGGCAAGCTCATTGAATTTGCGAACGCTTGTAGCGCAAGTGCTGGTGTCAATGCTGGGGAAAATATTCATCACGATTCTTTTCCCTTTGAAATCTGCTAGGCTTAAATCTTTTAAGTCAATTTTTGTCAGACGAAAATCGGGAGCCGGTTTTCCAATCACAGGTAGGTCTCCGCTCGTATGCGCGGCATTGCCGCGATGAATAAATTCGGCCATCTTAGTTGAGAGAACTTAATTTTTCTTCGAGAATTTTTATTTTGGAAACGGCATCGGCCAGTTTCTTTCGCTCTACATCCAACACCTGAACGGGTGCGTTGTTCACGAATCGCTCATTGCTGAGTTTTCCTTCCACTGCTTTCAAAAAACCTTCTGTGTATTTCAGTTCTTCTTCGAGTTTACTTTTCTCCGCAGCGACATCCACGTTGGCGGTGAATGGGATAAAAAATTCATCTGATTTAATCATAAATGAAAACGAATTCGCCGGTTTTTCGGATACAAATTCTATGCTGTTGAGATTGCACAGATGTGAAATGGCTGCATCAAAAAGTGTGTCTGTATTGGTTGTGCGCTTCACCTGCAAAAGGAGTTTTTCTTTGTTCGGAATGTTATTCTCCTTGCGAATATTTCTGACGCCGATGACGATTTCACTGAAGTCGTTGAATTGATTCAGAATTTGTTGGTCAATCTTTGCAACAGACGGCCAGGTTGCTATGCAAATGGAACCTGTTCCGGCTTCACGTTCTCTTACGAAATGCCAAATTTCTTCAGAAATAAATGGCATGAATGGATGCAATACTTTAAGAATGTTCTCAAATATTTTCACCGTTTCTTCATACGTAGTTTTATCAATACCACTTCCGAAAGGCGGCTTCACCATCTCGAGGTACCAGGCACAGAAATCGTCCCAAACGAGTTTGTAGGTCGACATCAATGCTTCACTGATTCTGAATTTATCGTAGTCATCATTCAGGTCGGTTAAGACTGAATTGAATTTGCTGTTCATCCACTCAATGGCAATTTTGGATGAGTCGGGTTGAGCAATCGAAGTATCTATTTTTTCTTCCCAACTTTTTACCAGTCGGAAAGCATTCCAGATTTTATTGGCGAAATTTCTTCCCTGTTCGCAAAGCGATTCATCAAACAACAAGTCATTTCCGGCGGGTGATGAAAGCAACATTCCAACGCGCACTCCATCTGCTCCGTAGATTTTCATCAGTTCTATCGGATCAGGAGAATTGCCAAGGGACTTAGACATTTTCCTGCCTTGTTTGTCACGCACAATTCCGGTGTAATAAACATTTCGGAATGGCAATTCATTTCGGTATTCATAGCCGGCAACGATCATTCTTGCCACCCAGAAAAACATAATCTCGGGAGCTGTTACCAGATCGTTGGTCGGATAGTAGTAGTCAACTTCTTCTTTGGTATAAAAACCATCAAAAACGCTGATCGGCCAGAGCCAGGAAGAAAACCAGGTATCCAATACATCAGGATCCTGAACGATCTGTTCATCGCGGAATCCTTTGTTATCTTTTTTGAATATCGCAATGGCTTCTTCTTTTGTTTTCGCAACAGCGAATGCACCATCCGGTCCGTACCAGGCCGGTATGCGATGTCCCCACCAGAGCTGGCGCGAAATGCACCAGTCTTTGATATTTTCCATCCAGTTGCGGTAGCTGTTTTTAAACTTCGGCGGAAAAAAGCGGATGTCATCGTTCATCACGTGTTCAAGTGCCGGCTTGCTCAAGTCTTTCATGTCGACAAACCATTGAAGCGAAAGTCTTGGCTCAACCACCGCATCGCTGCGTTCGCTGAAACCCACTTTGTTCAAGTGTTCTTCCGTTTTGGAAAGATGTCCGGCGGCAGAAAGATCTTCTACGATTTTTTTGCGAACGTCAAAACGATCCATGCCGATGTATAACTCACCGGCCTCGCTGATGGTTCCATTGTCGTTCATCATATTGATGACTTTCAACTTGTGTTTTTCACCTAGCATGAAGTCATTCATGTCGTGTGCCGGTGTTACTTTCAGACATCCGGTACCAAATTCCATCTCTACGTAATCATCCGCAATGACAGGCACTTCGCGATTCACCAATGGCACTATCACTGTTTTTCCGTGCAGGTGTTTGTAGCGATCATCCTTTGGATTAACACAAATGGCGGTATCCCCGAGAATGGTTTCCGGACGTGTGGTAGCGATGATTACAAATTCATCACTGTCTTTGATTTTGTATTTGACAAAATAGAGTTTCGAAGCGACGTCTTTGTGAATTACTTCCTCATCGCTCAAGGCAGTCTGCGCCGCAGGATCCCAGTTGATCATACGTTCGCCGCGATAAATTTTTCCTTTCTGAAATAAATCGATGAATGAGTCAATGACACTTTCATAATATTTTTCATCCATGGTGAAACGCGTGCGATCCCAGTCGCAGGAGGCACCCAATTTCTTCAATTGTTCCAGAATGATTCCGCCGTGTTTGTTGGTCCATTCCCAGGCGTGTTCCAAAAAGGCTTCACGTGAAAGGTCACTTTTTTTGATTCCTTCCGCACGAAGTTTTTGCACCACTTTAGCCTCTGTAGCAATGGAAGCATGATCTGTTCCCGGGACCCAAAGCGCATTTTTGCCTTGCATTCTTGCGCGGCGAACAAGCAAATCCTGAATGGTGTTGTTGAGCATGTGTCCCATGTGCAACACACCTGTCACGTTTGGAGGTGGAATGACGATGGTAAAAGGTTCGCGATTGTCAGGAACACTTTTGAAGAGTTTGTGCTGCATCCAGTAGGCATACCACTTGTCTTCTGTGGTGGCAGGGTCGTATTTGCTGGGGATTTCGATCATGTCGCAAATTTACACGGGCCAGTCCGGAAACAAGGGTGAATGCTTCAACATGATGGAGATTTATTTCGGGGAAGTTTCTGGTTTCAATTTTCAGGTTTCTTGTTGCGCGAATGTCCATGCCTCTGGATGATTGAGAAGCATTCGCAAAAGGAACGCAATCCGAATAACCTGAAACCAGAAACTAGGAACTGCTAATTTTCGAGCGCTTTCTTCAACGTATCGATAAACACTTCGACCGGCTGTGCGCCGGAGATTCCGAACTTTCTATCGATGACAAAAAATGGAACACCACGGATACCAAGTTGGGATGCTTCAGAGACGTCTTTGTCAACTTCCAATTCAAACAGATCCGAAGCGAGCACTTCTTTCACTTCGTTTTCATCCAGCCCCATTTCTTTGCCAGCTTCGAGTAAAAATGTTTGATCACTGATGTCTTTTCCTTCACTGAAATACGCATGGAAAAAATACTCTTCTGCAACGTCACCCAATCCTTTTGTTTTGGCAAGTTGAATGATGCGATGCGCATCTTTTGAGTTGGCAGGTATTGCTTTATCGAGATGATAATCCAGTTCTGAAGCTTTGGCCATACTGGTGACATAGGCGTTCATTTCTTTAGCTTGTTCGAGTGGAATACCTTTTATTTCGGCCAGGTACTGATCCAGATTTTTGCCAGGCTGCGATTTCATATCCGGATTGAGCTGGAAACTTTTCCATTCAATTTCGACTTCATCTTTCGCAGCGAATTGTTCAAGGGCTTTTTCAAAATGTCGTTTTCCGATATAACAAAACGGACACATCACATCACTCCAGATTTCTATTTTCATTGACTTTTATTAGAGTGCAAAAGTGATGTGCAAGGCGACCTGCACACGAGAACCTACGTTAAGGATTGACCGAATACTCCGGTAAGGGCTGAGTTGTTACCACGCGGTGCCAGAGTTGATCCCAGGCTTTTTTCATTTCTCCGTCTTTAAAATCTGGTTGAACCGGAGCAGCTTTCCATATCCCGTTTTCGGGATAAATGCGCCAGTAAAAAACAAAGGATTCATGCGAGTTTTTTGAGGATAAATTCATACGTCCCCATTTTACAATGAACACATGCAATTCATCACCCACTTGTTCAACAAAGTATTTCCCCTGACCGAACCATTTCAAGACTTTGATTGCTTCCTGTGCGGGATGATTTTCCAACAACTGAAGATTGCGCGGATAAGCAATCCATTCTATTTCGTCTTCTTTTTGAAGTACCGAATATTCGGCGCAATACAGTGTGTCTTGTGTCGTAGCGATTCCGGCCCAAAGCCAATTGTTCATGATGGAAGGTGAAGTCGACAATTCATCGTAGCGAATGTTTTCCGTCTTCAGATCAGCGGTGAACTTTTCATGTACGATGTATTTGTTTACGAAGGTGTAACACATAAACAAGATGGCATATCCGAGTCCCGTCCACGCGACTTTTATCCTTCGTGGATTTTCTCGTTTCATAAATAAACAGGCAATCATAAATGCCATGAATGGAATGGTCCAGAAGGGATCAATGACAGCGACGTTGTTCAATCCAACCAAATAGTTGGTGAACGGTAGGAAAAACTGCGTGCCATAGGTCGTCAAACAATCGAGCATAGCGTGTGTGACAAAACCCAAAATCCATAACAAATACCACGATTTGTATTCAATGCGTTTTTTGAAGATGACATAAGTGAGCCAGGAAAACGGCAATGCCAGCAACAGATGCACAAACATCGAATGCGAATAACTTCGGTGAATTTGCAGCTTGATAATTTCATCTGTGAAGAATGGATTCAGCAGAATATCCAAATCGGGAATGGTGCCTGCGATGGCTCCGATGAGCTGTGCTTTGTTGCCGATTTTTTTACCGAGCACTAATTCACCGCATGCGGCGCCTAAAACAATCTGACTGAGAGAATCCAATGGTGATTTTTTTTGCGAAGTAAGGCCAACCGCCTCCCTGCACCAAATTCGTTTGCGAGTCTGCTTGTTGTCTGGTTCCTGGTTTCAGGTTGCGCGAAAAGATTCCTTTCAATTTGCCAGTTAGGAGCGTTCAATGAAAGTACTTCATTCGCGTAACAAGAAACCAGGAACTTGAAACGATGAGCTGCATTATTTTCGTTCATTAATTTAGATAAGAAATGAAATTTTATTTGGTCCTATATGTTGCAGTGTTTTGTCTTTGCTCTTGCAAGGAACACTCGAATGAAATTGAGAAACCGGCAGATGCAAACTTATCGTTAGCTGAATATTTCAAATCGAATGAAAGTGGAATTCAGGATGGTGGTGTACGACAGATTGAGATCAATACACCGAAAGGAAAATTCAAGGTTTGGACAAAAACGATTGGCAATAATCCGACGAAACGTGTTCTGTTGTTGAATGGTGGGCCGGGGCTTACACATGAGTATATGGAATGTTTCGAAAGTTTTCTCCCCGGTGAAGGTGTGGAGATGATCTACTATGACCAGTTGGGTTGTGGAAATTCTGACAATCCCAAGGATACGACGATGTGGGATCTTGCAAGGTATGTCGAAGAAGTAGAGCAGGTGAGGGTCGGGTTGAATCTTGATCAAAGTAATTTTTACTTGTTGGGACATTCATGGGGCGGCATTCTTGCCTTGGAGTATGCTTTGAAATATCAGCATAAAATGAAGGGGCTTATCATTTCCAATATGATGTGTAGTTGTCCGGATTATGGCAAGTATGCCGATGATGTCTTGTCGAAACAAATGGATCCTTTGGTGTTGGATTCTATTCGTGATATTGAAGCACGCAACGATTTCAGCAATCCGAAATACATGGAGTTGCTGATGCCACATTATTATCAAAAACATATTTGCAAAATTCCGATAGCCGAATGGCCGGAGCCTGTCAATCGCTCATTTTCAAAAATCAATTCGTCGCTTTATGTAACGATGCAAGGGCCAAGTGAATT
>JANOVT010000084.1:0-30204 GCA_031417525.1 Flavobacteriales bacterium
CGTGAGCTTCATCAGATGATGAACACGCTAACGCAAAAAGTGGAGAAGGTGGACATAAGTGAAGAACAAGTTGCTTATCTCATGGTAAAACCAAAAACAGCCATGGAAAATCTGTTTGTGGAGTATTGGGGAACCAACGGTGATTTCGCAAATGCTGTTCGCGCTGGCATGAAATTAATTCCTTTCAGCGGATATGAAGTGAGAAATGAATCTGTTGTGTTGATGTCCAACACAACAGGTGGTCGCGACAATCTCTCAAATTCTGAAACTTTGCAGGCATTCAGAAAGGCACTCATGTCAAGAGGACGAGTTGTCACGCCGAATGATATGAAGTTGTTGGTGCAGCAGGAGTTGGGTAATCGGGTGAGCGATGTGCAGGTGAGGAAAGGTATTGCAATCAGCAAAGACAGAAGGGAAGGTTTTATTCGCAACGTTGAAGTGATCATCACTCCGACTGCTTCAGAAAATACATCGAGTGATCAGTGGGATGTGATTACCTCAAGTATTGAAACCATGTTGAACTTTGAGACTTCGGGATTCTATCCAATCCGCGTGAGTCTGGCAGGTAAAAACTCATTCAAATGAGTCAGATCGATCCAAGAGAGAAATATAACAATAACGCGGATATACGCGCGGAGATCATTGCTGCTGATTATGTGGATGATGGTCTAAGACTCAGAAATGTCACCATCAAACCTGTTGGTACCTATAAACGCACATATTCCCGGGATGTGCTTTCTGCCAACCTGGAAGTGGATGACAATGGTTTTCCGCAAAAACTTGAAATGGTCGTCAGTCGTGATGGTATGTATGATATGATTCCGGAAGGGCTTTTTCATCAACCGGATCCCAACAAAAAAAGTCAGGTCGTACAGGATTTTGTTGATACTATCAAACGCACAAGGAAGGAAGAGGAAGAAGCACGAAAGTTTTTTCTGGCCATCGAAAAGGAAATTTACAGACAGAGAATACTTGTTGAAATTGATGAACGCAAAGCATACGAAGACTATAGTGATCACTATCGGGGTGATTTGTTTTTTCAGATATGGCCGGATCTGATGGAACTCAAACGTGAATATGTAAATCCCCTTGTTCAGGTTCTTCCGCGTGCTTTCGATATCTGCGGTGATATTCCACTCACCGAGTATTGCTTTAAAAAAGTGCTCGGCATTGGCGTGAAAATTACATCATCGCCTGTGTCTACACATGACCTTAGCAGCATTCATACAACCCGTTTGGGAAAAGCATCTTTAGGAATCGACATGTTTGCAAGTGATGTTATGATCAATTATTTACCGACAATTCATATCGAACTGGGACCTTTGAAAAAGTATCAATTGCCGGACTATCTGCACGACGGTCCGGGTACTAAAGCTCTCGATGTTTTATGCAACTATATGCTGCCAGCAGAGGCTGACCTCAAAATAGAATTTGCACTCGACAGGGATGAAGAACACTTATTTTTGAAAGCTGAAAAACACGAAGCAATTTTAGGTTTTACCTCAAGAATTTAAATCGAAATGATGTCCTGGATAAAGAAAATATGGAAAATGCAGACACTCTCTTTGGGCGCCGTTATGCTCATCGTGACCCTGCTCTTCATGATGCTTTTTTTCAGAAGCAAACCGAATATCGACAAGAAGCAAGTCATCAAATACGTATTACTGATCACATTCGTTTTTTTATTATGTACCGTGTTCGTTTTTTCAAACGACAATGCTGCTTTTACAAATTACATTTCAATTCAGTGCTTTTCTTTACTCATGGGTATCGGTCATTGTTGGTTAATGTACACCTGGTGTAAATGGAGTTCTCGCGAAAGCTTTTGGACGGAATTGTGGTTCACCGCTTTTGTCACATCTGCGGCATGTACGATTTTCCTTTTCGTTGCTACGTTTCTGATCAAGGCCGATGAAATGGAACGAAATTCAGTTGTTCTTTGGTACAGCACCGCTTTCATTCCTTTTTTGCTTCCATACCTCGTGCTGAAGTCTTTTGATTTCGCATGGAACATTCCACCTCGTGCTTTCAAATTGTGGTACCATCCGCTCACAGAAGAAATACCTGATCCGCTCGAATATGATCTTGCGGATCACATGAAAGTGATTGCTCTCGAATTACAACCCAGAAAGGATGGTATTGCCAGAAACATTAAAGTGAAAGCTCCTGAACGCATGGAACTCGGTCACTATTTTATGTCGTTTGTGGAACAATACAATATCAGGAATCCGGAAGAAACAATCACTGTGACCGATGAAGATGACACATCTCAGGGTTGGATTTTCTACCTGAAAACAAGGTGGTACAAGAAGACTAAAGTATTCGACGCGGATATGACTTTTAATGACAATGTAATTCGTGAAAATGATACGATCATCGCTGAGCGAGTGAAGTACTGATACATTAAACCAGAAACAGATGCTGAAACTTATTAAATATTATCCGGTGAATTGGGTGGATGGCATGAAGCTCAATAAGGATCATTTCGCACTCAGTGAAAGCGCTTTACTTGACGCCATGCGAGACGTCAACAATCAACGGATTACTTCCTTTAACTTCGGACTGTTGCCGGCAATGCCCGGAGTAGATCGAAGCCTGGACTATTCGGTGGACATTGATCGCACGGGCTTGCTAAGAGTGAATCTGAAAACATGTCGTGCCGTGACTCTTTCCGGTGCCCGAATTGAAATCATCAATATTGAGGGTCAAAAACTTCATGCCAGTATTGGCCAATTGAATACAGAATTCAATTTTCTGAATCACAATGGTAAAAATCTGTTTGTAGTGGTTAGTGTGAATCCATTTGACAGAGATCCTTTTGGTGAACCTGATAGCGCAGAGCAGCCTCCGCGTTATCCGTTTTCAATCCCCAAGTATAGTCTGGATGTTATACCTCAGGATCAGTTCAATGAGATTGGACCATTTCATATTCCAATTGCAAAATTGACAGTGCAATCGAATACGGCGCAGGTGGTCGATATGTATGTTCCACCAGTTTCCAATTTGAGATGTCTTGATATTCTATATCAGCTGTACAATGAAACGGACGTGTTTCTTTCTTCCATCGAGACGCATACAGGTAATATCCTTCAGAAAATATATTCGAAAAAGCAAACAAATCCGCTGGCGAAAACGGCAGAATATATCTGCGAGAGGATGATGGCTTTTCTCGGTGTTAACATCATGAATCATCGTTGGATGCATTCTGAAATGCCGCCAGTATTTATGTTCGCAAGCATTTCTTCTTTCGCACGTGTTGTTAAGAACTCTCTCGAAATGCTAAGTGGCAGTGGTCGCGAGGAATTCCTCAATTACCTGACCGATTGGGATGAGTTTAATCTTCAACAGGGAGAATTCGAATCGTTGCTCAATGACCTTGTACACATTGAGTATGACCACCTCGATATTGCTAATTCAGTTGCAAAAACAAAAAGGTTTTCTGCAGTGATGCTTCAAGTCTTCTCCAAACTTGCCAAGTTGGATTATATCGGCAAAAAAGAAGATCCAGGTATAATAGTGGCGCAGCGAACGGCCAAAGAAGCTGAGAAAAAGACCGGAAGTTCCAAAGGAAGTATTTGGATGGAATAAGAATGATTAACTAATCGAACCATTGATTTCTGAAATCGAAAGATTACTTGTTAAACCCACAATAAAATTTTAAAGGCAATCTCAAACTTATGGATCCATTAAACACTCAGGAACGCAACAGCGCATTTATGAAGTTCATTCTGATCTTCGTTGTAACGATGGTCCTGGTTTTGATCGCTGCATTCTTCGATGTGGTCGTTCCGCGAAAAGAAAATCGCGATCTCATCAAACAAAACAGAATGCTGCAGGATCAGATGCGAGCACAGGAGCAGATACTCGAAAAAATGGATAGCATTAAAGTTCTGTTGATCAAACTCGATCAGCCTAACGCTGATGTTACAACACTTGACGCAAGTATAGCGAGCATGATTATTCAGATGCAGGCCTATGAAAATGATTCAACAACACTCGGTAGAATCATGAAAAGTGTCAATATTGCTTACACCGGTTTGAAGAATGAAAAATTGGGTGCATTGAAAAAAATGGGCACTTCAGATGAAGAAATAAAAGATCTTGAAGATAAATTGGAGAATGCAGAGGAAGACCTGAAAGACTGCGAGAAAGCGAAAAATGACCTGCTCATTTCCATTGGAACCAGAAACTAATCTTTAGCTAAGGAATTTCCCATTTCATGGACCCACGTCTCAAACCAGGACTTCAATTCAAAATACGCGATATGAAGGCGAACAGAAATGCCGGTCTATCACCGCACCTTTCCAAAGGCTGGATTTCGTTTGTCGATGATTCTTACATCAGTTTTGTAATAGAAAAAGGTGGATTCGTGCATAAGTCGATAAAGGCAAAAGCAACATTCGATGATTTTCAGATGCTTTTCAGTGTTATTCCTTTTGAACCAATCAGAGAAGATGTCATTCAATCACGTTCTGAAAATGACCTTTTTATTCGGTGATGTCGTAAGAATAAAAAGTTCACTTACTTTCACGCGGTAAATGTTGCCTTAACCAATTCTATGAAGGGATTTCTGATACGCCTTTTTTGCTTTTTGTTTAGCACCAGCGCTTTTGCTCAGAGTGTTTTTTTACCTGCGTGGTCGCCCTATGGTGGTGTATACAATTTGAATTTTAATCCTGCCATTTCTGATTCCCGACATTTCGCTGATGTAAACATTTTAGCAGTTTCACTTTCGAATGCTTCATCTGGTTTTGATCACAGTTTTGAAACTCTCTACCCTTTCGACCTGAAATCAAGATACAAAATGAATAAGAGTGGATCGTCGAATCCATTTATCAATGAAAGTGCTTTCATTATGGGACCATCGGTCATATTCAGCGGTGGAAAAAACAGAAAAAATGTATGGGCTTTTGGTTTAAGTTCTGAGCTCAATGAAGTGCTGGACATGGATCATGTTGATACTTCGCTCTATCGTGCCTTTGCAGCGAATCAGAGTGGCCAATTGCCGCAAAGTACTTTTTTAAATCAAAATCTATTTTATGCTTCATGGTTAGAGTTGAAGCCGACTGCCGGGTACACTGTTTTTGACAAGAAAAAACACTTTGTGAAAGTCGGCGTTTCTGCCAGAATTCTTCAAGGTTTTTCCGCTTATCAATTCAACGCGGGTGAAATGTCCGTGATCAATGTCGGTAATGATTCGGTTCAGGTTGCCTTGAAAAACGTAGATTCATTTCGAAGCGAAGAACTGCGAATGGAATTTGATGAAATCACTCGTAAACCCAATTCTGCCGCTCCTTCATTTTCTGGTGAAATCGGCGTTATTTATGAATTTCGGGCATTAAGAGATTCTGTTCATTATTACATGAATGAAAAACGATGGATGAATCATGAGAACATAAAATACTTGATTTCAGCCGGTGTCTCTTTTTCGCCTTCCGTCCAAGTTCAATATGTCGGGGAAAATTACAGTTTGATTGAAAGTAAAGCACTCATTCCTTATTCAAGAATACAATCTGCTTCTTCACTCGATTCAGTTTACACGAATATCCTTAGTCAATTCTCAAACGTGAAGTCGACTGAAACGAAAAGAATGAAGTTGCCTGCGAAGCTGAATGTGTTTGCTGATGTCAATATTTATAAAGGGATTGGATTGAATATTTCTTCTACCATTCATCCGGGACAAGCTGCAGGATTTCGTTCGAATATTTACCAACCTGATTTCGTGACACTGGCACCACGTTTCGACAATAGTTTGTACGGTGCTTCACTACCTGTCACCTGGCAACGTTGGGATCCATTGTCCAGAGAAAATACTTTGCTTGCCGGTGTTACTTTGCGTTTTGGTCCGATCTCAGTCGCGGCTCATTACAATCTTTCAGCATCACAAATTTCACAGTTGAATGTCGGATTGAAAATTCCGGTTCGCTACAAAAACTTGAAGGACAAGGATGGCGATATGGTGGATGATACTCGAGATCTGTGTGTCATTGTTCCAGGGCAATACACGGCAATGGGTTGTCCTGATTCTGATCTGGATTCTATCCCTAATGATCAGGATCGCTGTCAGTGGGAAAAGGGTCCTCGAAAATTCCGGGGTTGCCCAGACAAGGATGGCGATGATATTCCTGATATTGATGACCGTTGTAAAGATGTCTTTGGACTTGTTCAGTTTGAAGGTTGCGCTGACACGGATGGTGATAATGTACCCGATGATGTGGATGAATGTGATTCAATTCCCGGACTTCCAAAATCAATGGGTTGCCCTGATTTTGACGATGACGGTGTATATGATCCTTGGGATGATTGCGACAGCATTCCTGGTCCAAAAGAATTCAAAGGTTGTCCCGATCGTGATGGTGACGGCATACTCGATATGGATGATGACTGTCCGGATGAAAAAGGTGATCTGTTGGATGGTGGTTGTCCTGATCGTGACAACGATGGAACTTTGGATAAAAATGACTACTGCCCAGACGAAAAAGGATCGTTCAGAAATCATGGTTGCCCCAATGAGGATGCTGATGAAGATGGCTTATGGGATTTCGAGGATGATTGTCCCGATGACTTCGGTCCAAAAAGTAATCGGGGATGTCCGAAGAAAGATAAGTTTCCAAATCAGAAAAAACAACTGGTCCTGCGGATTAACGATGGATTTGATCTCGACCTTAGAAACAGAACTGAACTTGATTCTATATCCAGCTTATTGCAAAAGTATCCTGACTATTCTGTGAGAATTATTGGTTTCGCAGATAGTCTGGGAACCGATGAAGAGAAAAAAACACTTTCTGTTCAGCGCGCCAGAATCGCACGTGAGCACATAGAAAACAATGGAATTGATGGTGCCAGAATTCTGACGAGTGCGGAAGGAAATATAGATCCGATTGAACATACAATTGAAGGCGAGAACAATCTGAAATATGGCAGAATTGAAGTGTATGTGCTTTTTAAAGACAAATAATTCGGGTGATTGTGCTTTGATGAACGTTGTATATTTCGCTCTGTTCTGAAACAATTGATTTGTTGAATACCTGACCTGCTTCCCAATGAAGCAACCAAAACTGATGTTGAGTTTTTTCTCTAATACTAGTAGCATGAAAATGTTTATGACCAAATCCCATCTGGAACAATTCGTCGTATGCTTGATTTTTTCTTTCTTCATACCGTTATCATCTTTCGCTGTGATTCATGGCAAGGCTGTTCAAAATGCAAATCCCGATAACGTTTTTTGTATTGGTGATACAGTGCATGTAAGTATTGATACAGCATGGACAAGTGCCAATTCTTATTTATGGGAGATATGCCTGCTAGGTGGATGCCTCAATGATGGCGCGGATGGTGGAGGTTGGTCTGTAATATCAGGCGCAACAAATGACAGCTTGGATTTTGTCCTCACGGCATCCTTGCCTGCAAGCGTACGTTTCAGATGTAAACAAACAGATAACTCCCCTCCGGGTTATTTCTATACTTCTATGTTGGATATCGTCCTCGAACATCCTGTCGCAACTATTCTTCCTCCCGCGATCAATACCGTTTGTGTGAGTGAACTTGTCCTTTTTAATTCTACTTTTTTTGTGAATGGCACAACATTAAGCGATGCGCCAACATACAACTGGTTCCTCGGACTAAGCAACACCAGCAGTGGTTCTGGCGAAACTTTTTCAAATGCTTTTGTCAATACCAACACCACAAATATCAAGCTGATTGCCACATCAGAATTCGGTTGTAAAGACACCACTGTTGTGTCCGTCACTGCCGTTGCTCCGCCAACTGCAAATGCCGGTACCGACGTCTTTATTTGCAATACAGAAAATGCACCCATGAGCGGAACGGCAGGTGGCACCTTTACTTCCATTGAATGGACGTTTCCGAATGGGACAGGCACCATGACTAACGCAAACAACCTGACTACCGCTACATTTAATCCTTCTGCTGCCAGTGGCTCGGTTATCATAACCCTCGAGGTGACATCTCTTGCTTGTCCTTTAGTAACCGATGAAATGTCTGTTGTGGTGATTGCACCACCAACGGCAAATGCAGGAACCGGAATTCATATCTGCAATAATCTTTTAGCTCAATTGAATGGCTCTGTCGGTGGCGGCGCGAACACTGGTTTCACCTGGACTGCTCCGGTAAATTCCGGTGTTTTTGAAAATGAAACAAGTCTCAGCACCGCTACTTTCGATCCTCTGACTAATAACGGAGAAGTTCTCCTTACGCTAGAAGTCACATCTGCGTTTTGCGAACTGGTCACTGATACGATGACTGTTTATGTTATTCCACCTCCACTAGTGAATGCTGGAATAGGTCAACATGTCTGTTCTGCTGATAATGCTGATCTGGATGGATCAGTCACCATTGGTCCAATTTCAGGATCAGTCTGGTCGGCACCAAATGGTACAGGAACTTTTACAAATGCTTCAAGTCCAGGGAACGCTACTTTTAATCCTTCCTCAGACAATGGTTCTGTGCTGCTCACGCTTACCGCTGCTTCCGATTATTGCGCTGCAGTGAGTGATACCATGACGATCTATATCGATACTTCACCGGAAATGATTCTTACTCCGGATACTATATGTAGTGGCACAAATGCGACAATCACACCATCATCTAATCTCGGCAATGGACTTGATTTCGAGTGGACGGCTTCTACTTCCGACGACATTGATTTTGGTCCGTCTTCTGGCATTGGATCTATCAATCAGACCATCACAAACAATGATATAACGGATGGCGTAGTAACTTATACCTACACACCTACATCAGCAGAAAATTGTCCGGGTACTCCGGCGTCTGTGGATGTGATCGTCATCGCATCTCCCACAGTCACCGCTTTTTCCACAACTGATGATGAACTTTGTGAAGGGGAGGATCTTATTGTGAATTTGCAATTTACAGGTAACGGTGATTTTGCTTTTGAAATAACAAATTCTGAAAATGAAGTTTTCAGCAGCACAACAAATTTAAACTCGTCAACATTTACAATTACGCCTTCTTTATCTACAACCTATGACATAATATTGTTGACGGGATCTGGTGATTTTGCATGTCCGACTATTGCTCTTGGTAGTCCGCTGGAGGTGATTGTACATCCCACTCCACAAGTTTCGGTTAGCGTTGAAAATGACACTTTCTGTTCGAATGCCGGAGCAGAAGTTTCTGTTTCTATTGCACAAGGCAACGGACCATTCTCAGGTGAAATCAATGTGAGCGCGGAAGGTGACTTCTCATTTTCAAACGCTCCTTCACCTGTTATAATTTCATTTGATGTGTCTGAAGGTACCAACACTATCAGCCTGACTCAACTCACGGATGCTTTCGGATGCAGTCCCGTTTTAGCAGAAGTCAACACGGTGGATATAATTGTGATGCCGGCACCTGTTGCTACCATTTCTTCCGCGCCTGCAATCCTTTGTGGAAATGAAGATTTGTTGATGGAAGTTTCCGGCTCTTTGAATGGTGTCATTACCTATAGTTTCAACAATCAGCCCGATCAAACGGTTCAATTAACTTCTTCCCCAACTACTGTGAATCTTGGCCAATTTACGGTGGGAAGCACCGTAAGTATTGAACTCAGTCAGGCTGATGTCACGATTAATTCGGTGACATGCACAAGCACTTTAAATGTAGACGAAGCAGTGCAGATTGTTGCTTACCCGAATACAAGTTCTATTTCCATAGATACAACTTCTTCTCCTTTCTGTCAAGGTAGTCAGGACCTTGAAATAAGTGTGAGCGCTGATTTGAATGGCGTTACCTGGTCGTGGTCAAGCATTCCATTTTTACCAATTGCTTTTAATGAAGATCAGACGAATGCATTCATCGATATTCCGGAAAACCTAACAGGAATGATCGTCATAAATGCAACAGCAACTATGATGGTTGGTTCACACGCTTGTCATTCGGTTGTTACGGAGAGTGTGCAGATTAACACTTCAGATGCACCCGATCCATCTCAAATTATTTTATATCCATTGAATAGTACACTGGTCGCACTTACAACTGATCCACTGGTAAATTTTCAATGGGGAACAACAGACATCGAAACATACTTAGCTACAGTGGCAACAGGTGAAACAGCACAAGACTGGATCGTGGGAACTATTGATCCGGATAATTACTACTGGGTGATGCTGACTGATGAATCGACCGGATGCAGCACTATTTCCTATTACAACAATTCTTCACCGATTGGTGTTGAAGAAGCTCAAAATGTTACTTTGGCCATTTTCCCAAATCCGGCATCAGAATTACTTTATATTGTTTCTGAAGACAATAAGGAAATTGATCAGATTCGAATATTTGATGCTTCCGGTAAAATTATTTATGATCATACTTTTCTGAATCAGAAACAGATTCAGATTGATGTGAATCGATTTAGTACCGGTAACTATACGATGGTTATAAAGACAACTGAACAGTTGTGGTCAGTTTCACGCTTTCAGATCGTTTCTCAAAACTAATTCCGGATAACTATGAAAAAAACATTACTCATACTTGGTTCTGCTTTTTGCTTCATCGTTGCAAGTGGTCAGGAACGAAATCCGGACGCTTTAAGAGCGACATTTGAGCGCATCGATGCGACATTCAATCAATACAAGGATCTTTCATCTTTGCGTGAGCTGGGTAAGGAAAGTGTTTCTGATAAAGTGATTGCTGATTTTTCTGCACTTTTTGATCCTGCTTCTGTTATTTATGGTGGAATCAATCTTGTGAAAGACTCTCTTGGCTTTTTTGCATTGCCACTCTACGCACCGACAAAAAAGATAGATGAATATCTCACGGAAGCAAAACTGAATTTTACCGGGGGATTTCGTGTTGGTATTATAAAGTCGACGATTGATTATTCGCGAATGAGTTCCGGAGAGGTAAAGATGATGCTGGAAAGAACCATGAGTGGTAAAACTAAATCGATGTCATCTGCAGGCTTAAAGGAATACTTTATTCAATCAGTTGATACTGTTGAAATGGTATTGGGAATTGATCCTGCAGCGTTTACAGTTTTTATTAAAGGAATCAATAAAAAAGGCGCTTCCATCAATTGTCCGGATTGCTTAAAAGAATCACAGGATGAATTGAAGCGTCGAGAAAAGCTAGCTATCAAAGACAAAAAGGATATAGCTGAAAAGCCTGTTAAGGAAGCAAAACCTCCTAAGCAGGAAAAGCTTCCTAAACCACCCAAACCACCAAAGGAACCGAAACCTGAAAGACCTGCGAAAGACTCAAATCCGAAGAGTTTTGATCTTGCTCTGCTTCCGTATCTCGGTCCTGGCTTTACAGCCGTTGAACTTAGCGAATTGAACAAGGGAAGTTTGGATACAGATGTTTATACTGATCTAATCCGAAGTAAATCAGAAATTTCAGGGTACAGCACAAGTGGTTTACGATCTTCTTTTTCCACAGGTGCCAATCTCGAATTGATGTTCGGAAAAGGCACCCAATTCGGTTTCGCACTCGGCATCTTGTATCAATCTAGCCGAAGTGAACTTAAGCTTGATGACTATCGTGTTGAGTATGCTGCCGTGGATGCTGCAGGCGTTTCTTACAATCGTATTGTCGAAGGAACAAACGTCGAAGAGAAAATCAAGATTCGAAATACGACCATGCCCTTACTCTTGCGACTATCGCTAGGTAAAGGAGAAAAATTACATTGGCATTTTGGCGTTGGTCCTGTTTTTTCTTTGAAGACTAAAGTGACTTCATCCGCTACTGCCCTTGGGAACTTTGAAGCTGTCTATCATCGTAACCAAAATCAGTTTGCTTTTGATCCTACCGGCAATATTGATGATGAAGATTGGGTAATGACCTACGATGCAGTAAGCGCTTTATCAGGTGAAGCAAACGCGGATCTATATTTTCAGAATCACCAGGCGGCCGGTTTTGATATCGCGCATAAAAAGGAATTCAGTGAAAATGAAAAGGCATATGTCTTTAATCTGAAGAGTGCATTTTTAATTTCTGCTTCTGCTGGTCTTTCCCTTTCTCCAAAATCTGAATTGACTTTGGGCCTGCAATATGTTACTTCGAAAATGACTAGAGACGGTGAAGCAAGGTATGCCATGTTCTCCAGCACCACAGATGATTATTCTTCTCTCATGGAAGCGTCTTCTCAAATGAAAACAAACTCATTCAATCTATTAGTGGGAATCAGATTCCTGCTTATTGAGAAAAATCCGTAAATCATAAATACAAACGAACTTTATTATGGCTTCTCCAACAAGTAAAAAAGGACTCGACAAAAATTTGCTGATCGGACTGGGTGCAATCATTCTGATTGCTGGTGCTATTTTCCTTTTCAGATCATGCACTCGTGATGAGTGTCCGGCGAAAATTGAAATAGCCGTTTCCGGCGATCTGATTGTTGACGGTGTCGTTCAATTTGACGATCTGACAGATGGTGCAACCGAATGGGATTGGGACTTTGGTGATCAGTCACCGCATGAATATGTGCGGAATCCGAAACATACTTTTACGAAAGAAGGAACGTATCGAATTCTCTTAATCATCAATGGACGCTGCGATGCGATCAAGGAAATTTCGATTCTTCCTAAGCAGGAAGCCATCCAGATCGATGTTCCTGATTTGCCGGTAGCTACTATTGTTGGGCCGGAAGAAGCGATGGTCGGTGAGCCGGTTCACTTCAGAGATGCAAGTACCGTAGCCACAAGCTGGGAATGGATGTTCAACGAATCAGGTAAAGTTGATGCAACTACAAGAGAGGTTGATTACACTTATAAGTCACCTGGAACTTTTTCAGTTGTGTTGATCATCAACGGTAAAAGTGAACAAGTCATTCACAGGATTCGAGTGAAACCTGCGAAGAAAAAAGCACCGGAGCCTGGCAAACCTGCACCACCTGCGCCACCTGTCATGAACAGCGTCACCTTCATCAACACCATGAAAAAAGTTGCTGAGCGAAAAGCAAAATTCGATGCCTTTGATCCATATTTCTGTGGTGATAAAACGATTAAAATCACATTGCCGGATAAGTCTGTTAAGACGCTGATGGCTTTCTGTCTGGAAGTTTATCGGGACAAAAGTTTCACAGGCAATTCTGCATCTTTTACTACCGACAAAGACTCTGATTGTATTACAGCTATCAAATTAAATTGATCATGATGAAATCCTTGATATGTTATATGATGGTTGCTGTTTTGAGCTTCAGCGCTCAGCTGCCACCGGAAGAAATGAATATCTACTACATCGATGCAAGCATACCCACGGCCGATGATGGTATGAATGAGAGCGCCATTTTTACATTGAGAACGAAATTGGAAGCCTCAGCTGATGTAGGGAATATGCTTGTTTTTCTGAGTAATGGCAAAGAACCCAAAGTGATCAAGAAAAAAAAGGAAATTGAAAAACTTCTCGACGATATTTATTCGAAACGTTTTGAAATTCCTAACGAGGTAAGTGATAAAGCGTTGATGAGAGACATGATCTATCCTGAACTCACCAAATTCAATGGCAATGTCAATTTTCATTTTTTTCTCTCTGATATGAATGCAAGGGCTGTAAAGGACGGATCAGTATCTATCGTGAAATTTTTACCGAAGGAGATTGGCCAAATTATTGGCAACAGCGGCGCCATTGCTGTAAATGTTTATTACAGCAATAATTCAGGTAAGGTGAGTAAGCCGGAACTTGAAAAATCACTGGAGTTTTTTAATAGCAACGCATTTTCACCGGTTATCGCGTATAAAGTTTTTGATTTATAAATCGACGTATTACTTGCAATATGAAAAAAGCAATTCTATTTTTTATCGGTTGTTTTTATTTGGTTTCTCAGCTGTGTGCTCAGGGCAAAATGATTGGCAGAGATGTCTTAAGGCCGCCAAAAGACTATCAGAAGCAACCTACGGAAGAGATTTTACTCGCGTCTGCACCCAAATCTCAGAATGCACTTCTCCTCTGGTATGCCTACAGCGACAGAGATAATAACACCACGTATCAAAAGCCTGAAGATGGCGCTGCAGTGCATAAAAAGATGAAATTTATGCAGTCGTTCTTCGTGATAGATGAAACGGATTATTACGTGCACATTGCATCGTATGAGCCCGATGCTGTGGACCGTGCAACAAAAAAATTGATAAAAGAAGTAGAAGACTACGGTTGGGCACCAAAATCCAAAATGCTTCTTTACTCACACGCTCTTGTAGATTCGAAATCGAAATTTACCCGCAAGGCGCTTGCCGTCAACTCTATCGAAAGTCTGAAAAATCGAACGGAATACGCTAACGAGGATGAGAAAAAACTAAAACTTTTCAATGATCCAAAACTGGTTGGTGAAAACACGAAGGATGTAAGGTTATACGATTTTCTATTCGTTTACAAAACGGAAGGCGATGCGGTTCTCATTGGAAAATCAACCACATTTCTGATCTCCAATGCCGATCTTAAAATTCTTGGATGGGTTTCTAAAAACATCATTCAACTCTGGAATCAAAGACAAACGTTAGAGCCGAATTCGGATAAAATTGCTGTGGATGAACGAAAGGCAAAAGAAGTGAAAGTCTCAATGTTTTTTAATCCCGAAGCTGCCATTGAATTTCAAAAAAACGGTAGTTGTTCGAATGCAAAGGACAACATGGAATTCAAAGACAGGTATGAGAAGAAGTATGATCCCAACTGGAAGCGTTTGCCTATTCTGGGAACTCGTGGATCAGGTGCCAATATGATTATTCAGACAGGTCTTGTATCTGAAATCTATGACCTTTTCGGTAATCCGGTGATTTCTGTTGAGGAGCAAGGTGAAATTGAAAAGGCGTACAATGATCAGCGCGAACGAACTCGTCATATCAATATCGTTTTTGTCATTGATGGTGCTCAAACCATGAAGCAGTTTTTTCCGCCGGTCTACGAGGGAATAAAAAATGCTGTTGAAGTATTTTCTCAGGAAGATGCGACGGAAAACAAATTCAAGTATGGTGCAGTGGTTTATCGCGATTACAACGAAGCTAAATGTCCGGATGGCGCCATTGATATTGAACAGCGCAACCTCACTGACAGGCCTGAAGATGTGGTGGAATTTTTATCAGATGAAGTCATCGCTCGCAACTGCAACGACAAGGACGAATCGCAAGCGATGTACTTGGGTATATCCAAAGCATTGCGAATGCTTTCACCTCAAAAAAATGAAACAAATGTCATCATTCTCATCGGTGCTTGTGGTAACCATGAGCCTGATCAGAACATTGATATGATAAAACTCCAACGCGAAATGGTGGAAACCAGAACGAGCATTCTCGCTTTTCAGGTACAGAATACAGGCAGCTCAGCGTACTTCGATTTCCTGCCGCAAGTCAGCGATCTCATTCAGATGTCTGCTACTGAAATTCAGAATTCATACAAGAGTTCTTTCGACGCAGAAAAGGTTGCCAAAAAAATCGGTTGGACGGCAAAGTCTGCAAATTCATGGGCACTTGATTTCCCGGGTACTTCTCCTATTCCGGGTTCGGCTGTATTGACGGAGCCTAATCAGGTGATGAAGGCCGAAGATCTCAAACAGGAAATTTTCGATATCGTCAAAAGCATCGACAGATATAATGAAGAATTGCTTGGCCAGCTTGACTCCAAGCTGAAGGGTATGGGTAAAAGAACAGTGATCAATGAAGGTATGTTGAACTTCCTTTCTCAAATGAAAGTAGATATTGAACTACTTGAAAAGGCAACGGATAAAAACTTGCAGTTCTTCACTGAAGGTTATACTTCTGTCAATTCCGTAAGGTTGGAAAATCCTCTCTATAAATACGTTCTTTTTGTGGATCAGGATGAATTGTTTGCTCTGCTCAGCACACTTCGTGATATTTCCAATCCGGAACTGACTACTGATGATGTAAGAGAACACATCAGTAATTGTTTCAAAGAAATTGTCAAAACAAATTATGGCGGAGGAAAAGAAGCAAGAAACATTTTAGAAAATAAAAGCCCGGCTGAAATCATGGAATTGGTTACCGGACTTCCCGCAAGTACAACACTGCTTCAAGGTTATAAAGTGGACGATTTTGTAAATGCTAAGAAAGTAAGCGAAGCGAAAATCAGCGAGATATATGAATACCTCGGTGCTAAGCTCGACGATCTGGATAAAGTGAAGTCAGACGATTCGTATATGTTCAAAAGCAATGACAATGTATTTTATTGGATACCACAAGGTTTGTTGCCATAGTAAAGTACCTAATTAAAAAATAACCCGCGATTTACCTCGCGGGTTTTTTATTTTCGCTCAATTCCTTAACTAAATGAAAAAAACCATTTTCCGGATTCAGAATCTCGCTTGTTCCTATTCACTAAACGCAAAAGATTCGGTGCTGCGTGTGAAAGATCTTGAAATCGAACGAGGTGAACTTATCTTTTTGCTTGGTGCATCCGGCAGTGGTAAAAGCACATTGCTCGAGACCCTCGGCCTGATGAACAATACGCTCGCCGAAGGCTCCATTCAATTTATCAGTCCTGAAAACGAGGTCATCAAATATGAAGATATCTGGTACAGCAATCATGTTGCTGCTCTATCGGAGATGAGAAAGAAACACTTCAGTTTCATTTTTCAGAACACCAACCTCATGGAGAATTTTACGGCATATGAAAACATATGTCTTTCTCCGATGATTCAACAAGGTATTCCTCAGAATGAAGCACTGGAGGATGCCACGACTCTGATGGAAAAGGTGAATTTGCCGCTGCAGCAAGTTGGATACGAAACGCTCTCTGTAAATCTTTCAGGTGGTCAGCGTCAACGTGTGGCTTTTGTGCGTGCGCTTGTTTCCAAATATGCTGTGCTTTTTTGTGATGAGCCTACTGGTAATCTCGATGAGCGGAATGCAAACGAACTCATGTTGATCTTGCGTGATGCAATTTCTGATCAGTCAAGTGTGATTGTTGTAAGTCATGATATTAATCTTGCGCTTCGTCATGCAACAACTATTATCTGCTTCAATAAAAATGAAGAGACCAACTGCAGCGAAATAAGATCTTCGGATATCTTCAGACGTTTAGATTGGCAAAATAAGTCTGGTGCAGAACTTGAAAAATTCAAAGAAAAAATACTTGAGTATTATCTCAAAACGGATGATCAGAAGCGAGGCGATGTGCTGCAGGAAAAGGAGAACTCCATACCTGCTCATAAAAAAACCTTCACCCGTTTGTTTTTTCGAAAGGAGGGAAGAGCACTTTCAGGAAAGTTCAAAATGAATTATATCCTCCTCTGTCTGTTGTTTGTCCTGACATTTCTGGCTATCGGTTTTGCAAATGGTAGCCTAGACTACCTCGATAAGAAAATGAATAATTCTTTTGTCCTGTGGTTAACCGTAAACGTTCCATGGAGTAAGGGTGATGTAGATGAAGTGATCGACGAATTGAATCAGCCCGAAATTCTTACGAAGTATGACATCATCGCAGCTTCGGGTTATAGTGAACAACCGATCGCATTTTGGAATAACACGGAAAGTATATTCCTTCGCTCGAAATGCAGGAGCTTCGATCCCGGAAAAGATCAGTTGTTATCTGATATTCTGGAACCAAACAATAGAATTGCAGGCGACGAAAAATTTAGCGATGCCAGAGACTTTGGTGTCATTGCCACGAAAAGATTCATGGATGATTTCGGTTACGATGTGAATTCGCATTTTATAACCATGCAATATTCTATGTTGGATACTGCTATAAACGAGCTTGTTAAAATTCCGGTGCAGGTTCCTGTGCGCGCTGTCGTAAAAGAAATTCCCGGTAAAATTCAAGTTGCGTTTACAGATTTTTTCAGAAGCTCTTTTATAGCGTTTCCGGAAAATCCTTTTGACATCACCAAAATCAGAAAGATGAACTTTATGATTGAAGGTGATAAATCCAAGGCTGATAATTGCGTGAACGCTTTGAAGGAATATTTCCGTTCGGATGAATCCATGCGGAAGTATGATCCCGATGTTCAAGCTCCAATCGAGCACAAAGCATCTTACGCGGATGGTTATGATATCAATATCTCGTTCTGGCCGGAACCGGGAACATTTGCCGAAATGAAAGAAATTGAATCAAAAATTTTGAAAAGCGATTTCCTGAAACCTCACGCCGATAGACTTATGCTTCATTACGATTTTGGTACCTTTTCTGGGGACACTGAAATCAAAAAGGATTTTTCCGTTGTCTCAATCAATTTCGCAACTCTCGACAAAGTCCGTGACTTCAGCAAATACATGCTTACCCGATTTAATGAAGAAGGTGATCGTAGCCTCCTTGAAGTGGATATCGCCAAAGTAAAGGAAAAAGAAAACCTCAATTTTCTCAGCAATATCGCGCTGATCATCAGCTGGCTCGTGATCCTGTTTGCATCCATGAGTGCAAGTTTATTTGTTTTCAATATGTTGAGATCGCACCTCACCAAAGTCAAAATGAACATTGGAACCTTTATGGCCTTTGGGTTAAGTAAAAAAACTTCTCAAAGCATTTACTTCTTTATCATCATTCGATTTGTTTTTTTATCTCTGACTTTTGGTTTTGCTATCGCTTTCGGAATTGGTTATCTGCTCAATTTATTATGTCATAAAGTGCTTGTCATAGAGGAAGGGTTCAATTATTTTGTTCTGTTCCACCGATTGAGCTATGCTACGATCATCATTATTGTGTTCACCGTAATTTCAGTTTCATGGTTCACGATTCGGAAAATTCTGAATAAGACACCCGGCGACTTGATTTATAACAGATAGTATGAACGGACTACAGGTTCTGTTTTGTCTTTTTGGCATTGCTGCCTGCAGCTCAGGATGGGGTTAGAATTCTGCCAATGATGTTTGCCCCGAATGTTAAACGTTTGGAGAGCAAAAATACTTACCTAAAAATTTGGTCGTATCAATCAAAACATTACCTTTAGCTTCGCAATTCGCAAGCGTTCTTTCCATTTTCGTTCTCCATCGACCCCCGTGTTCCGATTTTTAATCAGAACCTCCAGAGGCCGTACAAACAACCATGTTTTAACCTTCTAAAAAATTACTCCAATGGTTACAGTACAACTCAAAATCGTAGAAGAGGGACTTAGACACCCACTTGGCGCTTTAAAAGCCGCTATTTCTGAAAACCTGCTCGAAGACGGTATTATCGTTAAAAGCGATGCCGATCTCGAAGTGAAAATTAAATTTTCCACCGAAGATCATCAGGATCTCATCCTCCTTCAATTGAGAGATACCAGATCTAAACACAAAATCAGTGAAAAAGTCATTCATTACATCGAAGATTCCTGGATTCGCGATGTGTCAGCAGAAACGCACGCTCTGCTTGCACCCACAGCAGTTACGCACTAATGCATTTTTAAGGAAAGAATTGCCTGGCCTCGTCTTTGACGAGGCCTTTTTTCGAATATTCCTTTATGATCGAATTTCGGCTTCGAATAGGAGTGCTCTCTGATGATGAAACTTTTTACCCACTTCTTCCGTTCTGAAGTATTGAAGAACTATTGATTATACGCCCAATCATTTAAAAATTTGATCAGGGCAGTTTAAAATGCGTCTCACAACCCTGAAATATGTGTACGAAAAGGCTTCGGGCCAAAACCCCACCTTTTATTACAGAGGTCCTTTTCTGGAAAAGTTTACCAATACTTTCCTGGAAGTATCTAGTGTTTCCGGTAAAAAAGAAACTGGCAGCTCAATTAGTAAAAAAGTCTCTTTCGTTTTGGTAGAATGTTTTCAGAACATTCTGAAACACTCTGAAAACATAGGAGGAATCAACAGCATTCAACATGAAGACGGCATGTTTGCATTCAAAAACATGGAGGATGCCTTTGTTGTGAATTCCGTGAATGTCATTCAAAATGAAGAAATGTCCAGACTTGAGTCTTTGGTTAATCAGGTCAATTCACTGAATGAAGCGGACCTTAAACAACTCTATCTGAACAGTCTTCGCAATAATACCATCAGTGAAAAGGGTGGAGCGGGACTTGGACTGATTGAAATGGCCAGAAAATCAGGTCAGAAAATTTTGCACAGTTTTGAGAAGATTGATGATAAATTTTCGCTTTTTCATCAGCAGATCACAATCAAACGAACATCTGTTGCCGCCGTCAATCATGATAGTTACCTGGAGGAAGCCAGACTATTCTACAATCGTATGATTGACGAAGATTTGGTGCTGTTATATAAAGGCGATTTTTCGCAACAGTCGATCCTTCCGCTGTTGGAGCTATCTGAACACAATGTGAAAAGCAACTCGCCGGGACATAAAAATGCCCTGAAGGCTGCGCATGTTACCATCGAGGTGCTACAGAATATCTCCAAACATTCTCGCATTTTGGAGGACAACAACACCCGATACGGAATATTTATGTTGGGTAGAAAAGCGGATGCTTTTTGTATACTTGCCGGCAATATTGTTACAGATGCTGAAAGGCTTGTTCTGGAAGAAAAACTGGAATACCTTGTTTCACTCGATCACGAAGAGTTGCGTGAACTTCATAGAAGTACTTTGAGGGCTACGTTACGTTTTGAGAATAAAGTGAATTCTGGTCTTGGATTGATAGAAGTGGCCAGAGCTGGAACAGATCTTTTGCAGTACCGGTTTTTTCCGTGCGGCGACGATAAATATTTATTTGCACTAGAAGTGACCATATAATTGTCACAAACCTGAAACGTGGAATTACAGAATCTGATCATAGAAAAAACTGATGAAACTCCGGAAGTGAGGCTCTTCACTAATTCTGATTTGTCGGTGATCAGTGGCAGATCGCTTCCTGAAAATGCATTCGACTTTTATCATCCAATTCTTCAATGGATGAAAACGTATGCCACTACCTCGAATGCACCTCTTAATCTTGAATTGAGATTCGACTATTTCAACTCCTCATCAGGTAGATACCTCTTCGAAATCTTGCATGTCCTTGAAAGTTCGAAATACAAGGAATTCTACAAAATCATCTGGATTTCGGACAAAGATGACGATCTTATGATCGAAAAAGGGGAGGAGTTCCAAAAGCTAAGCGACCTTACTTTCGAACTGGTTTCCGCTTGATCACCCAATTAGAAAAGTTATTTCTGGCATCATCGTGATTCGCTAGCTGCAGACCGTGTGTAATTCAGTTTGAATAAGACTCTGGGTCCCTTTTTGTTTGTAGCAGCATACTTATTCACTTCTAATGTTTGTACCTATTTAGGTCGTCAGATTTTCTACCTGTCGCGATTGATTTAAGAAGGAGTTGCAGAACTGGGTCATTTAAAAAACAATACTACCCAATTTGATCATTCTGGCTCAATCCTTAGAGTCGTATGCCGATCAGCATCATATCATCTGTCTGTTGGTGCTGGTTGCGCCAATCAGAAATGAATTGATCACAGCCTTGTGCGGCATGTTCCAGAGCATTCATTGAAATATTAAGCAAATGTTCCTTGAAGAGACTCTTGTTGAGTTTTTTCAACTCTGTGCCACCAATCTGATCGTGGATACCATCCGAAAAGAGGTATAACAAATCTTCTTTGCAGTATGTGATGGTTTGTGTCGTGAAAAGCTGTGGAGTTTCATCTTTTTTCCAGGTATAATCTGCTCCTCCAAGTCCATGGAAATTTCCTTTGAACTCATGAATAACTCCATTTCTTGCAATGAATATGGATGATCCGGCACCGGCAAATTCAATGGTCTGTTTGTTCAAATCAATCGCGCACAAACTCATTTCCACTCCATCCATCGTATGGTCTTCACCATTTTCCTGATGTAGAGAAAGTTGAATCTCGCGATGCATCCTGGTGAGAATTTTTCCGGGATCGCGCTCGCCCATTTCGTTCACAACCTTATTGAGTTTCGAATTCGCAATCAGAGACATAAATGCTCCCGGAACGCCATGTCCGGTGCAGTCTACTGCTGCGACATAAATTTTTTCATCTATTTGCTGGTATGCATAAAAATCGCCCGAAATGATATCCTTCGGTTTGAAATAGATAAACGAATCCTTGAAGAGTTTTTTGAAATCATGCTCCTTCGGCAATGTCGATTGCTGAATCTTTTTTGCATAATTAATGGATGAAATAATTTTTTGTCGTTGATGATTGATTTGGAGATTCTGAACTTTTAATAGATGATTCAATTTGCGGTTTTTGCGCAAAATGTAAATCACACTGAACAATCCGATCACAAGCAAAATAGCTACTGCCATGATGGTGGCCAGCCAAACTTGTTTACTTTCAATGATACCTTGTTGCTCCTCAATCTGAAACTCCATTCTGTCTGTTTCATACTTGGTATTCATGTCATTGATCATATTCATCTGATTCAGACGATCAATGGAGTCATTCAATTCAAGAGCAGTTTCCTGAAAATCAAAAGCAGCTTTATACAATCCTAACTCGGCGTAAATTTTTGATTTAAGATTCAGAAAAGCGAATTCCGCATCCATCATCTCATTTTCTTTGATGGCTTTTTCAGCTTTATTCAAAATCCGCTCTGCTTCCTCTGCATGACCTTGAGCAAGCGTAATTCGCGATAGATTGATCAGGCAGATGCACCAGTTAAAAATATCACCACGCATTTCCTGATCCTTGAGCGCCACTTCCAAATAGTATCGCGCGGAGTCCAACTCGTTTTTCTGTTCGAAAATATCTCCATACAACTGAGCAGGACTGACGGTATTGGGGTGAGCTTTATGGAATTCACGGAGCTCGTTAGCATAAACGAGTGACTTGTCATAATCCTTCAAGGAAAAATAGCTCCCTGAAATGTTGTAAAGTGCGTTCGATGCGGCTTCCCAAGTGCCAAGCTCAGTGTTCAACCGATATGAAATCTCATATTTTTCTTTGGCCCGGGAATAATCCTGTGTTTCGGTATAGATCACTCCCAGATTATTCAACATCTTCGCTTCCCCGCGGCGGTCACCAACTTGTTTAAACAGTTCATAGGCTTGCTGAAAATGGTCCAAAGCATTCATCAGAGAAGCTTTATTCAGATAACAAATGCCTTGCGTATTATGAGCCTGCGCCACAATCTTCATGTCACCGGCTGCCTGGCCATATTTTGCCGAAATCTTTGCATACTTCAGACTGGAATCAATGCTGAGGTTATAAAAGGCAAAAGCGAGATCATCTGCTAGTCGTCCTTTCGTGGAATCAATCTGGCTCAAATAATGTTCTTTCCTCAGGCTGTCTGCCTGATGACTGGACTGGCTGAAGCTTTCAAGAGAAAATGACAGCAGAAACCCTGTCGTCAAAAGGGTTAGACATATTTTTTTAGGGTATATGAGCGAAATAAACATAGTATGGTTTGTTTCTACGGCAGGGTCTGAGAAAGGTTATGCCTCGCTTTTTTTTTATTCCGGTAGTGAAAAGGGAAAGATTATGTATATTTGCCGCCCAATTTTGATGTAAGATGGCAAACCACAAATCAGCAATAACTCGTATCCGCTCAAACAATGCAAAGCGTCTGCGTAATAAATATTATCACAAGACTACACGTAACGCTCTGCGCAAGCTGAGAACGCTTACGTCGAAGAAAGAAGCTCTGGCAATGTTCTCTGGAGTAGTAAGCATGTTGGACAAATTAGCTAAGAAAAACGTTATTCACAGGAACAAAGCTGGAAACATCAAAGGAAAAATCCAGATTCACCTGAATAAAATGAAATAATTCCATTTTGGAATATGTTAAAGCCTTCCGCTTAGGAAGGCTTTTTTATTTTCGGCCCGGTTGGAAAGTGTCAGTGCATTTGAATTTTGACTTCACCTCTTCCTTTTTGACCTTGTTTTATGGACGAAATCAAAGGAATCAAATCATGGTCGCCGGACGACAGACCGAGAGAGAAACTTCTTGCAAAAGGTTCTTCTGCCTTATCGGATGCCGAACTTCTCGCTATTCTGATAGGTTCGGGCTCCAGAGAAGAGAGTGCTGTGGATCTCAGTCGCAGAATTCTTAGGAGTGTCGACAATGAGCTGCAGGAAATGGGCGCATTATCTGTGAAAGATCTGCAACAGTTTAGAGGAATGGGCGAGGCAAAATCGGTGACTGTTATTGCTGCCATCGAATTCGGCCGAAGAAGAAGAGCCAGCGAATTCAAAAAGGAAAACAAAATCCGTAACTCTCGCGATGTGTATGAACGATTTCTCGAGTACATGAATAATCTCCCACACGAAGAATTCTGGGTAATGTGCCTGACACGCGCTCAAAATGTATTGGACATCAGTAGGATAGGCGAGGGCGGATTAAGTTCTACTATCGCTGATCCCAAAAAAGTATTCAGATTAGCTTTGGAAAATAATGCCGCAAGTATTATCGTTGCGCATAACCACCCGAGTGGTAACCTGCAGCCAAGTTCGGAGGATAATAAACTCACAGCAAGACTCAGGCAAAATGGAACAATGATGGAATGCCCGCTGCTGGACCACATCATTGTGACCGACTCAGGTTACTACAGTTATGCAGACGAAGGCACTTTACATGAATGACTAAAAAAATCCTGACTGTTGTTGGCGCCAGACCACAGATTATAAAGTCTGCGGCGATTTCACGTGCGATTGCCGGGCCATTTGCCGATAGATTATCTGAAGTGATTGTTCATACGGGTCAACATTACGACCATGAAATGTCTGAAGTTTTTTTCGAAGAACTTCAGATTCCGAAGCCACGGCACAATCTGGCCATCGGATCTTCGTCACACGCTGTTCAGACGGCCGCGATGCTCATGGGTTTGGAAGAAGTCATCAAAGTGGATCTGCCGGATGCTGTATTGATTTATGGCGATACCAATTCAACGATGGCTGCGGCACTTACTGCGTCCAAACTCAACTTACCCATCATACACGTTGAATCAGGATTGCGCTCTTTTAATAAAAGCATGCCTGAAGAAGTCAACCGGATTGTTGCTGACCATCTTTCTTCTCTGCTGCTTGCGCCTACAAAACAAGCTATCGAAAATCTACAGAAGGAAGGTTTTCAATTGGAGCAATTCGGTCCAATCAATGCTGACAATCCATTGGCCATTCACTGTGGAGACGTCATGCTCGACAATGCATTGCACTTCAGCAGTCGGACAGAACTAAAATCAGACATCCTTAAAAAGTATGGTGTGGAAGATCAGCCATTTTTTCTAGCCACTATTCACAGGGATGCAAATACAGATGATCCTAAACGATTGACTCAGATTTTTACTGCTTTATTGAATATCGCAGATCACGCAGGATGTAAGATCATCATTCCGTTGCATCCTCGTACTATGAAAATGCTCAATCAGGATGAGCATAAAGAATTAAGCTCACGTCTGACACCATCGAATAACATCGCCATCATTGAACCGGTTTCTTATCTGGATATGATAGCTCTTGAATCTTCTGCGTCCATGATCTTTACCGATAGCGGAGGAGTGCAGAAAGAATCGTTCTTTTTCAAAAAGCCTTGCATCATTTTACGTCCGCAAACCGAATGGACCGAACTGGTTGAAAATGGAAATGCGCTGATTGTGGATGCCGATGAAGAAAAAATCATGAATGCTTATGTGCATTTTACCTCGAAGAAGGATTTCACCTGGCCCGAATTCTACGGCGATGGAAAAGCTGCTGAGTTCATTTGCAGCCAAATTATTCGTTTGTTCTGATGCTGATTTTCGCAGAAAACATTGGTTCGCGTTTTCGATATGCTACTGGCATGGTCCTGAGAAATTATGAAGGTGAAATTCAATTCACAGTCGACAGTAATGCATTCGAATCTTTCTCGGGACCTAAAATGTATTATGGAATTGTGGTTCAGCATGAAGTTGCTCTATCAGTAACTCCAGTTGAAGAAATGTGGAATGATCTTATCGGACCGCTCCAGGTTTCAATAGGAAATTGGCAGGGCTATCACGCTTTATATTTCAATGGTTCTGTTCAGTTCGACATTTTCGCCGCTACATTTTATTTACTTACGAGGTATGAAGAATACCTCGATATTCCTGTAGATAAACATCATCGCTTTGAAGCAAGACATTCAATAACCGGAAACAAAGATGTTTTACGTGAGCCCATTGTAGATCAATGGCGAATGGTGTTCGAGGCCGAAATAAAAAAGGTTTTTCCTGAGGTGTTATTTCGTAAACAAATTTTCTCCTCTGAACTGACAATCGATGTTGACAGTGCCTTTGCTTATCGACATAAAGGACTTTACAGAACAATGGGTGGATTGGCAAAAGACTTTACTCAGTTGCGCTTTGGAAATTTTATAAAACGGCTTAGTGTTTTAGCTGGTGTTTCAAAAGATCCTTACGAAACATATTCCTACATTTCTGAAATTGCAACTTCAAAGCAACGCCCCGTCACCTGGTTTTTTCTGCTAAGTGATTTTAGCGAGGAAGACATCAATGTCCCACATACAAACAACTATTTCCGAAAGCTGATTCAGCGAATCGCATCAACGGATAAAGTCGGAATACATCCAGGATACGCCAGCAACGATGAACCAGGCAAATTGCCAATAGAGAAAAATCGACTAGAAAATATTATAGGCACGTCAGTCACTAATAGCCGACAACATTATCTGCGACTAAGGTTTCCATCGACTTATCAAAAACTGATCGAAGAAAAAATCACTGATGATTACACGATGGGATATTCAGATGACATCGGATTTCGCGCCGGTACTTCGTTGGCTTTCCCATGGTTCGATCTTTCAAAAAATGAAGTGACGAACTTGATGATTCATCCCTTCGTTGCCATGGATACAACACTCAATAAATACCTTCAACTGAGTCCGCAGGAATCAATTAATTGTTGCCTGGAATTGAAATCGCGCATTGAGGATACTGGTGGAAATTACTGCCTGCTCTGGCACAATGAAACAATTTCTGAGAAGGCTATCTGGAAAGGATGGAGGCACGTTTTTGAATCCGTTATTTAACGGCTGGTCAGCAATCTACGTCATCTTGTTTCTAACTCTATGATGGTTTTTTACAGGCAAACGATTTTATTGCTACGTTCGCCCCACACTATTTCTAAAATTTAAAATCACACAACTATGAATTGGTACATCCTCTTTATTTCTGCAGCGATTCCGCTCGTAACCGGTTTTATCTGGTATCATCCTAAGGTTTTTGGTAATGCCTGGATGAAAGCCTCCGGTGTTAATCCTGAAGAAGGCAAAAAGCCAAATATGGCGGTCATTTTTGGTATGACCTACTTGTTGGGTCTGTTTTTTTCTGGGGCAATGCTCACAATGGTGATACATCAGATGCATGTCGGTTCCATCTTTGCTGACGTGCCGGATGCCAACCAGCCGGGTTCAGACTTCATGTTGTTTATGGAAAAATATGGCGATAAATTCAAAACGTTTAAGCACGGTGCTTTGCATGGTTTCATCGGTTCCATTACCGTTGCTCTTCCTATTATCGGAATCATCTCCATGTTTGAAAGGAGAAGTGGTCGTTATATTTTCATTCATTGGGGATATTGGGCAATCACGATGATGATGATGGGCGGACTGATTTGCGCATGCTTCTGATCCAATTTATCCATTATTGAAAATTGCATTTTCATCTTTCCTTCCTTTTCTTTGAGAAATGATATTCGGGAATGGAAAAAAATATTTAGCAGGAGCTTGTTTGCTCCTGCTTTTTATTTCCGCATGTCGCAGACATGAACCCGACGAGATCGAAATCATTCCAGATCCGGTCATTCCATTGGCTGTAGAGTACTTTGCAGGCGGGGCAACAACTGTTTTTGACGCTGGTAGCGGTGCTTATAGCCATGTGGCAACAAATGCTTCCGGTTCCACTTCTCAATTGCATCAAGCAGGTTCTGACATCTTCTTTTCCGATTTTAGTGAATATGGTTCAGATGAACCCGACGGCCTTGGTCCTCTATACATTCAGGCATCGTGCGGAGGTTGTCATCCAGGAAACGGGCGTTCACAACCTCCCTTGTCGGAGGTTGATTACAATTCTGGGTTGTTAATGAGATTCAGTCTCTCCGGTGCGGGCGACCATGGTCAGCCTATTGCCGTTCCAGGATTTGGCACTCAGCTTCAGACTCGCGCGATGAACGGTCAACAGCCCGAAGGTCATTTTAATTTTTACTATAGCAATGAGCTCGTCACTTATCCGGATGGCAACACGGTGTTGCTGCAAAATCCGGCTCATGCTGTTTACGATACATACACCTCTATGCCTCCGAATGTGCTTTATTCACTCCGACTGGCGTCTCCTGTTTATGGACTTGGTTTGCTTGAAGCAGTGCCGGAAGCGAACATTCTTTCAAGGGTGGATGAAACAGACGATGATGGTGACTACATCAGCGGTAAGGCCAACTTCGTCTGGAACGTTTCCACACAACAAATGGAATTGGGCAGGTTTGGTTGGAAATCATCCAATCCGACCATCGCCCAACAAACCGCAGGTGCTTTTCATGAAGACATGGGAATTACTTCGGCTGGTTTTTTTCCCGATGAAAATGGTTTGGGTCAATCCAATTGTACTTCCGGTTTCGGAATCGATCCGGATGTAAATGCTGATTTGATCAATCAGGTGGCATTTTATGTGAGCACACTCGCAGTGCCAGCGCCACGCAATCAGGAAGATCCGGTAGTCATGCATGGCAAACAAATTTTTCACGATTTGAATTGTTCCGGTTGTCATACTCCTCAATTGCAAACCGGTGTGAGCAGCGTCTCTGAACTTTCGAATCAAACCATTTTTCCTTACACCGATATGCTCATCCATGATATGGGTGAAGTACTCGCTGATGGCCGGCCCGATTTTGAAGCAAGTACCAACGAATGGCGCACGCCGCCGCTTTGGGGTATTGGTCTCACACACATCGTCAATCCGGATGCGCGCTTTTTACATGATGGAAGAGCCGCAACGTTAGAAGAAGCAATTCTATGGCATGGCGGCGAAGCCAATTGGATCGTGGGATATTTTAAAGAATTAACGGAAGAGGATCGCGACGCTCTGATTACTTTTCTCGAATCTTTATAAAAGAATCGCAACCACTGTACCTATGAATAAACTTGTTTTACTCGCACTTTTTTTTCCATTTTTTGGTCAATCTCAAACGGACCAATCTCTTCTCTGGAAAGTATCGAAGAAAGGAAATCCGAATACTTCTTATTTGTTCGGGTCCATTCATTCCAATGATTCTATACTGAACACCTTCGACAAAAATTGGTGGAAGGCTTTTAAATCGTGTAAAACATTTGCCGGTGAAGTCAATTTTTCGGATCCGCAAGAATTGATGGCTTCATTTTCAGCCAGCATGATGAAGGATGTAACGCTAAGTGAATTATACACTCCGGAAGAATTCAAACGGGTGCAAAGTTTTATTATGGCTTCAATGGATCCAGCATCGGCGATGATGGTGACGCGATTGAAACCATTCTACATCATGGCGGCAATCATGGAAATTCCTTCAGGTGATGGCCCTTACACGGAGATCATGGACATAAGGCTGCAAAATCTTGCGAAGGAAAATAATCAGGAAATTATTGGACTTGAATCGGTAACAGAACAGGCCGCGGCAGTGGATGTCATTTCACTTCAGGAACAAGCTAAGTTGTTGCTTGAATTCGTCGACAATGGCAAAGAGAACGATCGTGAACTCGAAAAGATGGAGAAGTTCTATTTGCAACAAAATTTAGATTCTCTTAAAGAAATTGAAACGGAATATGAAGTTCCGGTAGTTTTGATGGAGTCCATTCTTGACGGCAGAAATCAAAAGTTTCTGACTAAACTTTTACCTCATCTCGAAGACACAAGTGTGTTTTGTGCGGTCGGGGCGCTGCATCTGCCGGGCGAATCCGGATTGATTGAACAATTGCGGAAGCAAGGGTATCGAGTGGAAGCGGTGCCTTTTCGGTTTGAGAAATGAGGTTTTAACCACAGAGTCGCACGGAGTTTTACACAGAGTCACACAGAGTTTTTAATTCTATGAATAACCATTGATTACTCGTTTAATACCATCTCTTAAGCTTTTGACATTGAAATTGATGAGTAACCCCAATTTGCAGTTTGATAGCTTAAGGTAGGTTAGTAGTTGTGCCATATGTACGTCGTTGAAAGCTTCAATTGATTTTATTTCTACAATGATTTGATTTTCTATCAAAAGATCAATTCGATAACCAACATCCATCTTAACTTCATCATAAATGAGAGGTAAGGCTACTTGTTTTTGGACTACCAATCCTTCTTTCTGTAAAGCATAGAACGAGAACGCTGCAAGGCGCATTCACTGATGTTTTGAGCGACAATACGTTTGAAAGTATTGATAACACTGGTTTTCGTGGTTAATATGCTTG
>JANOVT010000085.1:0-4439 GCA_031417525.1 Flavobacteriales bacterium
AGGCAGTAGGCAGTAGGCAGAATTTAGCAGACTGCATACTGCCTACTAATTCCTGCCCCCTTAATAAGGTGGTAGTTTCGGTTTGTTATTCAAAATAAGTTCTATCTTATTCATCACTTCATCTGTGAGCAATGGCACGGCATCGGTTGCTTTCAAATTGTGAATCAACTGTTCCGTTTTTGAAGCACCTAAAATGACAGTAGATACATGTTCATTTTTTAAACACCATGCAAGACCAAGGTGAGGTAGTGAGATACCCAAATCCAATGCAAGGGCATGGAGCTTTTTCAGAATTTCAAAATTTTCGTCTGTAAATGTTTTTTCCGCGAGCCAATCGAGTTCATCGCGCATCAAACGCGTATCGTCCGGTTTGCCTTTGAGATATTTTTCAGTGAGAAAACCGGAAGCCAATGGACTCCAGATGGTTGTTCCCAATCCTACTGTTTTATAAAGTTGCGAATACTCCACTTCCACTTTTCTACGTGTCAGCATATTATATTGCGGTTGCTCCATCACCGGACCGATCAGATTGTACTGTTTCGCAACCATGTGGGCTTCCATAATTTCCTGAGCACTCCATTCGCTGGTTCCCCAATAGAAAATTTTTCCTTGCATGATGAGCTGATGCATCGTCCAGACAGTCTCCTCAATAGGAGTTTCTTTATCAGGTCTGTGACAGAAATAAAGGTCGAGGTATTCCACTTGCAATCTTTTGAGCGCTGCTTCACAAGCTTCAACCAAGTGTTTGCGATGCAATCCGCGCTGAGTTGGCAATTTGCCACCCGCACCGAAAAAGGCTTTGCTGCTTAAGATATAAGTATCTCTGGCCCAGCCCTTACGTTTCAGAATTTCACCCATCACCACTTCACTTCTTCCCGCCGCATACACTTCTGCATTGTCGAAAAAATTGACACCGGCGTCGTAAGCAATATCCATCAGTTTATCACTGACTGAATTGTCGATCTGATTACCGAATGTGATCCAAGAGCCAAAACTCAACTCGCTGACTTTCAGTCCTGATTTACCTAATCTTCTGTATTGCATATTTCTGTTACAAATATCGAATGAACCCTCGGGAAAGAAGTCAGATATCAGATGTCAGATATCAGATGTCAGAGGTCAGAGATCAGAATTCAGAAGACAGAGGTCAGATGTCAGAGTTCAGAGGTCGTGAGTTGTGGATGCTTAGTCAACACTACGTTCTTACTTCTGATTTCTGAATTCTGCCTTCTGATCTCTGACTTGTGACCTCTTACTCACTTCAAATTCCCCGGCCGAAGGTACGTTCCTTACTGAAATCCGCGGCCTTTGAACAACACACAGGAAACAAGTCCTTCAAAATGAACATACCAAACAACCTTTGCATGTCTATTTTTGTCAGAACAACGTGAAATCTGCACTCCATAAATACTTGTTTGTTTTAATAAGCCTGCATTTTTCGGTTTCCGCCTTTACTCAAAACAACAGTGATTGCGAAGATGCCGTTTCAGTGTGCAATGCACAATACGACGAACAGAATTCGCCGGCAGGAACTGGTCAGGTATTCGAAATGGCACCTGGCACATGTCAGACTGGTGGAGAATTCAATAGCGCCTGGTACGTTTTTTCACCTCAGACTGATGGCCCATTGAGTTTTATATTAGAGCCAAACGGACTTTTTGATGATTACGATTGGTCATTGTTTGACATCACAGATAATGGTTGTTCAGGAATAAATTCCGGTGATTCGCCCGAAATCAGTTGCAATAGCTATGGCGAAAACACAGGTGATGTGCAGGGTCCGACCGGAATTTCGACTGATTTGGGAGGTTCCGGCAATAGCAACGGACCTGGCAACTTCAGCGGTCCTCCATTTAATGCCGATGTGAGTGTGAGTGCTGGCAGTGTTTACGCGCTGGTTATCATGAATTTCAGTTCCACATTGGATGGATATACTTTGGATTTTGGCGATAGCCAGTCAAGTATTTTTGACAGCACGCCTCCTGAAATAATAGACGTTGTGATTGATTGCGAATCCTCAACGGTTGATTTTTATTACAGTGAAAATATCGATATTACGAATGCGCAGAATGATGATTTTCAGATTCAATTGAATGGCTCAACCACATTGACACCCGCCTCTTTTGCGACTACGAATGCTACCTGGAGCGATCATATCACCCTACAATTTACTACTGACCTTGTCGAAGGCAATTATTCAACACTAGCAAACAACGGAACTCCATTAACTGATGTATGCGGAAATGAATGGACTAACTCATTTGATTTTGAAGTGCTCCCACTCCCTGAAATCAGTGTCTCCATTAATCCGGCTTGCAACGGAGCAGAAGGAGTTGTTGATCTTGAGATAACCAATGCCGCAACCGGCGTCTTCACTGTCGAATTTGACAACGCCATTACGAACGCAACTCAGTTTAGCAATCTGAATGCCGGTTCTTATGAGTTAATTGTTTCCAATTCAGATAACTGTTTTGTCGAAGAGACAGTCGTAATTCCTGATGTTATCCTCACTGCAAATGCCGGTGCAGATCAGTCGCTTTGTGACATGCAGACACAACTTGCCGGAAGTTCGAATGTTGGCTCCGTTTCCTGGGAAGCCAGTCCTCAATTCACTTTCACCAATCCAAATAGTGGAAATACCTCGGTACAGGCAAATTTACCCGGCACGCACATCATTACCTGTGTTGCCACGTTGGATGATTGCACCGACACTGATGAGCTCTCAATTACATTCGCTTATCCTCCTGAAATTACAGTAAATACTTTAGATGCAACTTGTCATGGCTATTGCGATGGTCAGGTCGAAATCATCAACAGCAATGACGCCTCGCTGACAGTCACACTTTCCGAACAAACTAAAACCGGAACAGTGATTAGCTTTGATCAAGTGTGTCAGGGCGAATTTGAGTTGTACGTTGTGCACAGTCCCGGTTGTACATCCAATTATCAGTTTCACGTTGAAGAACCAGCTGAAGTGACCGCTGCATTCGAGTCAGACGAATGGGTCGTGAGCACTGGTTCAAGCGAAGTCATTCTGACAAGTGTTTCAGAAAACGCGGATTCACTTTCCTGGCAGGTATTTGGTTACAATTCATTGTATTCATCGGAAGTTGTGTGGAATCTTGATTTGCCTTCTATCATGGGCTTCTACATCGTCAAACTTACAGCTTACAATGCCAGCGGATGTTCAAATTCAACGCAAGCCGAAATTGAAGTGCGCGACGAATTCAGGTTTTTTATGCCAAATACCTTCACACCCAACAGTGACGACATCAATGATATTTTTATTCCAAAGTTCACTTATCCTCCAGTGAGTTATCACTTACTCATCTTCAACAGATTTGGAGCTCCTGTCTTTGATTCTACTGATTACACAGAACCTTGGCTGGGAGAAATGAAAAGCGGAAATTATTTTTGCCCTGATGGAGTCTACGATTGGTTGCTTACCGTTCGTGGCGCTGAGATTGAAGAAACGACGCATCAAGGTCACGTAAATCTTGTCCGTTAGGTCAATCCATTTTTTTTATTTCGACACACAATCTGGCCCGATTTTGATTGTTCACCGCATGTCACCATTTTTGGTGCGGATTCAATCGATTATGCTGTTACGTTATTTCCTATTCATCGTTCTTGCAATTTCCTCCGGTTTCATTCGGTCACAAGAGAATTGTGAATTCACTGCGTCATCAAAAGTTCAGAAACTTCTGGATCAGAGTTTTGATATGAAAAAATATGAAACCAATGAGCGGGTTGAGTTTCTGGAAAAAGCATTGGAAGAAGAACCGAAATGTTTGCCTTGTCTTCAACGATTAGGTGAAATAGAATTCAAAGTGGCAAAACGAGGTGGGTCATTTGCCAATTCAAAAAAGCACTTTCAACAATTGATCGAATTATGTCCTGAATATCACTCAGAACCCTACTACTTCCTTGGGGCAATGACTTACGCTGATAGCGAATACAGTGAAGCCGAAACTTACTTTGAAAAATTTCTTCGTTTCCCTGATAGTGATCCTTCCAAATTTGAAAAAGACTATCAAAAAAAATATGCTGAGGTAGAAGAAGCACTGATCAGTGTAAAAGCTTATGCAGATATCTACAAAGACAAAATAGAATACACACCATCAAAGGTCTTAGGTGTTTCATCCGGCACAGACGACTATTTGCCGCTCATTTCACCTGACGGCGAAATCATGTTTTTCACCCGTACGTCCATGAAGCAGGCTAAAGGAGATTATGCGCCTAAAATGACCGAAGAATTCTCCTGGTGTTTACGTCCCGACATCAATACACATTTCGATAATGGAAAATCACTTCCAACACCTTTTAATCAAGGAAACAATTGCGGCGGTGCAACAATCACCGTCGACAACCGGGAGTTGATTGTTGCGATGAAAAATCCCGCTCCGAAAAACCCAAACAACATTGATCTCTTTTCTACG
>JANOVT010000086.1:0-29085 GCA_031417525.1 Flavobacteriales bacterium
CCAACTACCCAATACCAACTACCCAATACCAACTACCCAATACCCATGAGATCCAATCACGAAATCGACTACCGCATTTTCGGCGAAGAAATGCAATGTGTGGAAATAGAACTCGATCCACAAGAGACTGTTGTTGCCGAGTCCGGCGCATTTATGTACATGGACAACGGCATCCAGATGGAAACCATTTTTGGTGATGGCAGTGCCAGTTCAGGAGGTGGGTTTTTTAATAAACTTGTAGGTGCTGGTAAACGTTTGTTGACAGGTGAAAGTCTGTTTATGACGGCCTTCACACATACTACACAAGGCAAAGCACGTGTGGCGTTTGCATCCCCTTATCCTGGAAAAATTATCGCACTCGATCTGCAACAATTGGGCGGAAAGATTACTTGTCAGAAAGATGCTTTTTTGTGTGCAGCAAAAGGAATTTCTGTCGGCATTGAATTCCAGCGAAAACTCGGTACCGGTCTTTTTGGTGGTGAAGGTTTTATCATGCAAAAAATCGAAGGCGATGGAATGGCTTTTTGCCACGCCGGAGGACATATCATCGAACGCACACTTCAGCCCGGCGAAACATTACGCATCGATACAGGTTGCGTAGTCGCATACACACGTGAAATACATTTTGATATTCAATTTGTTGGTGGAATTAAAAACACCCTGTTTGGTGGCGAAGGATTTTTCTTCGCGGTGTTGCAGGGTCCAGGAAAAGTTTGGCTTCAGACATTGCCTATTTCACGCCTTGCTTCGCGCATCATGAGTTACGGTGGCGGCAGAAGAAAAGAGGAGGGAAGCATTCTGGGCGGACTGGGTAATTTGCTCGATGGTGATGGAAGGTAAAACAAATTTGAAGATTTGAAGATTTGGAGATTTGGAGATTGGGCGTATGGAAAACTTGAAGGCGGACTTTTTCATTCCCGTGCGGAAGTTTTCAAATTATCAAATCACCGAATATTTAATGAATTGAAAATTCCGCATTCAAAAGCAAAGGCTAGACTTGAATTCTTATGTACGCGCAATCTCCAAATCTCCAAATCACCAATTCACCAATTCTTTCATGAGTAAACCCATCGAAATAGAATCATTTGTTTCTGAAATGAAAAGCAGAAACGTGATTGTTTTTGATGTGCGTTCTGAAAGCGAATACTTGCAAGGACATATTCCGGGTGCTATATGTTTTTCATTGTTGAATGACATCGAACGGAAAGAAGTCGGCATCACGTATAAAGAACAAGGTCAGCAACAGGCCGTCCTGAAAGGCTTTGAGCTGGTCGGACATAAGTTTTCTGATTTTGCTAAGCGTGCAATTGAACTTTCAGATGGCAAAGAAATTTTTATTTATTGCTGGCGCGGTGGACTTCGCAGCAATGTGATGGCGTGGGTGATGAGCCTTGCCGGATTGAAAGTGACCCTGCTCAAAGGAGGGTACAAAGCATACAGGAATCTATGCGTGCAACAATTTATGGCGCCGCATGACCTGCTCGTGTTGGCTGGCGCAACCGGAAGTGGCAAAAGCGAAATGCTTCATCAGTTAAAAGAACACGATTCAATCATCATCGATCTGGAAGGTATTGCCAATCACAAAGGTTCTTCTTTCGGAGCTCTTGGGCAGGAGCAACAACCAACTCAAGAGCAATTTGAAAATCTTCTCGCCTGGAATTTGGTTGATGTGAATGAAAAAAGAATCTGGATAGAAGATGAAAGTCGGTTCATTGGAAAGGTTCGGATACCCGATCTTTTTTTCAATCGGATGCAATCAGCTCCGATCATTGAACTTGAACGCACAATCGAAAACAGATGCGAACGCATTCTGAATGAGTATGGAAATTTTCCGGTGGAACAATTGGAAGAACGTACTCGAGCGATTACAAAACGCATGGGCGGCGATCGAGTCAAAGAATCTGTGACGGCATTGCATGAAGGAAATATGAAAGGCTGGTTGATGCCTTTGCTCGACTATTACGACAGAACGTATGTTCACTCCATTGATGGTCGTGTCAAAAAAGTCATTGGAAAAATTCAACCGGAAAATCTCACTGCGGAAAAAATTTGCATGGAATTAAACAGGATAGCACAGACAACACATGATTGAATCAACTGAAAAAATCCGTCTGACCACTTTTAGTAAAGGCGCGGGTTGTGGCTGCAAAATATCTCCTTCTGTGCTCAAAGAAATACTTTCATCGACGGAAGAATTTCCATTAGATCCAAAACTTTTGGTGGGCAATGAAAGTAACGACGATGCATCCGTATATGATTTGGGAAATGGTGATTGCCTGATCAACACAACTGATTTTTTTATGCCTGTTGTGGATGATCCATTCACTTTTGGAAAAATCGCAGCGACGAATGCGCTCAGTGATGTGTATGCGATGGGCGGAAGGCCGATCACAGCATTGGCTATTCTCGGTTGGCCAATTGATAAAATCGCACCAATGCATGCACAGCAAGTGTTGGAAGGGGCGAGGTTTATGTGTCGCATGGCGGGCATCACGCTTGCAGGTGGACATAGCATTGAAAGTGCAGAACCGATATTTGGATTGGCGGTGAGCGGACTTTGCAAGACAGATCACATCAAAAGAAACTCAACCGCCAAAGCAGGCGATCTGATTTTTCTGACAAAACCATTGGGAATGGGGATTGTCACGACCGCAGAAAAAAGAGGGCTTGCGCTACCTGAACATGTAGAAACATGTGTGAGTTACATGAGCACATTGAATAAAATGGGCGAGGTGTTGGGTGGTATGAAAGGTGTGCATGCAATGACCGACATCACCGGATTTGGCCTCGCAGGACATTTGTTGGAAATGTGTGAAGGCAGCGGATTATCGGCGCATATTGAATTTGAAAAAGTATCAGTGCTACCATTTCTTTCGATGTATCTCAATCAGTTCATTTATCCCGACATGACCACGAAGAACTATTCATTTTATGCATCAAAAATGAATGAGTTAAACGCGAAACAATTGTTTACCCTTTGCGATCCCCAGACCAGCGGCGGATTGCTCGTGGCGGTTTCACCGGAAAGCATAGAAGCTTATAAAGAAGTTTGTCAAAATTTCGGAATGTCCCATGACATGCAGCAACCCATTGGTGTGTTTGTTGACCAGGAAGAAAAACTTCTCACCGTATCCTAAAACACGGTCAGGATACAACACTTCTCACTTCTCACTTTTCACTTATTACTTCTCACTCATTGTTGTCCGGTAAAAATTTGAAGAACTTATCTTTAGGCAACGAGTTTATCTTTTTGAAGGGAGAAAATCCTCTTGATCTACAAACTGCTGCGCAGTTTGAATGAAGTAAACGACAAATTCGTTGATTGACACATTTTTCTGCGATCAAAGAATTCACCTGAATTGCAAGTCCTTTCATTTGTGAAACCCACTAACGAATAGCGCAAACAAGAAATATTTAATCAAACCGTAGATTTTTACAGGAATTCAGTGCTTCTCAACTCTCACCTCTCACCTCTCACTTCTCACTTCCAGCTTCCAGCTTCCAGCTTCCAGCTTCCAGCTTCCAGCTTCCAAAAAAAACAGCCGCACAAAGTACTCTACTTCATGCGGCTTCTTCTGTGCACCCACCTGGGCTCGAACCAGGGACCCTCTGATTATGAGTCAGATGCTCTAACCGGCTGAGCTATAGGTGCGTTCCGGTTTTTCGGGGGGCAAATGTAAGACGAGTTGTTTAATTTCAAATCCCTTGGTTACAGGTCTGTCTGAAGTAAGCCTCGGCTATCAACCTCAAATCTCACACTCACTCTCACACTCAAAGGCCTGATGAATTGTATACTTGCAGTCACCATTAAGACAATAATTAGGCTAGGGCAATTTGTCCTTAAATTAAAATCAAGCTGATGAAATCATACTTGCTACTCTTATTTTTTACTCTGAGTCAGATCGTTGGTTTTTCGCAACCCGATAAGTACGCAAAGGCACTGATGAATGCTCCTTACATCTCCTTTGAGGAGCGCACGATTAGCTTCAAGGATGGCGTTCAGCCTGCATTGGTTAGTCTGGTAATGGCACAAGAAAGTGATTATCTGAAAGACTTTAAAAACTGGTTGAAATCGAAATACGCGATTGAAGGGAAGAAGAACTCAAGTCATTATTCTGCCATTGGAATTCTGGTAAATGAGTGGTCAGCGGATACCCTCAATTTTCATTACTTCACGGACAAAGAGGGAGATGCAGTGAGGCTGAGCATTCTGGTGGATCGAAAAGGTGTTTATTATTCTGAAAAGGAACACGGTGATGTGATCTCGAATATCAAACAATCGGTTTCAGCACAGGTGAAAGAATTTTACATCAAGTATTACGATGAAAAAATTTCGGATCAACAAAAATTTTATGACACACAAATTAATGATCTGGCAAAACTGAATAAAAAGCGTGACAAGTTGAATGCTGATGTGGAGAGTCATAATAAGACCATTACGAAAACGGAAGAACAAATGCGGGATGTGAATTCAAGCGCCAATGCAAGTGATGGCAATATCAAATCGTTGAATTCACAGTTGCAACAAGATCAGAACATGGCAGAGCAAGCCCGGAAGGAATTAGATGCGCAACAAAAACTCATTGCAACGCGTGAATCGGATTACAACAAGCTGAACGCTGCCGGTTCATTGAATTCACGAGAAGGTGAAAAGGTAATCAAAGACCTTGAAAAATTACGGAGTAAACAGGAGAAGCTACAGAGTACATTGAGCAAGGCAAATGAAACAACTACAAAATCGGAAAATGCCATTCTGAAGGAAGAACAGAACAAAACGAAAATTCTAGCCAAACTGGAGGATTTAAAAAACACAAAGGATAAAAACACGCAAGAACTAAATGATCTAAAGCGCGAACTGGAAAAGAATGAGTCGGATCTGAAGGATGAGCAGATGGAGATAGATGCCGCCAAACTTGACATGGACAATTTGAAATTGGCAAAAGAAAAATTGATCGGTCAGTAACGAGATTTTGTCAGATTATTTTTGTATGCAGCGTCAACCAGATTTTAAAAGAGGTGATTTCCTAACCGGAATTTGATGAATCGTTATCTGAAATACATTGTCTTACTACTCATAATTTGGATGGAGTTTATTTTTCATTCGAAGTATATCAATGATTTTCCATCTCATACACATGCCTGGGCCCAGGCCGATCGGTATGCGCTTGCCCTTGGATTTGTAGACAACGATCTCAATTTTTTCAAACCGCAGAACTACATTTTGAATCACCAGTTTCCGGATGACTGGAATACACCGACCAATGTGCGAAATACGGTAGTCGATTTTCCGATACATGATTACATCCCGGCGATTACGATGAAAATTTCCGGTTCACGATCTCCCTGGATATTTAGAAGCTATATACTTCTGTATGGCTTGATCGGGCTTTATTTTCTTTACAAACTCGCATTTCTTCTCACGGGAGATTTTTACAAATCGGTTTTTGCTTTTTTATTCGCCGCAACCTCGCCGGTGCTCGTCTATTATCAGGATGGATTCTTGCCGACCATTCCTTCTTTCGCAAACGCACTGATCGGAATCTATTTTTATGTCAGGTACCTGAAGAAAGATTCATTGAGAGATTTCAGATGGTCGATGGTATTTCTTACGCTCGCGACTTTAAGCAGATTCACTTTTGCCATTCCGGAAATAGCAGTACTTGGCTTGGAGTTTCTAAGAATATTAAGAAAGGAAACCAAATTGTTGAACAAACTTTTGCCCGTTGGTATTTCCATAGCATGCATTGCGGCATATAATATTTACAATAGCTATTTACGTTCTCTTTACGGATCGGATTTTTTGAGTTCGACACTACCGGCAAAGAATTTACAAGAAGTCAAAGAAATTCTGGATGTGGTTATTGAGAGATGGGGCACTCAGTATTTTACCGGAATGCACTATTGGATATTTGCGATACTGCTTTTGGGAGTTTTGATTTTTTACGTATCAAAATTATCGCGGCCATCAAAGTTGATCAATCAGATGTGGCTTTTGACTGGCGCTATTTTAGTAGGCTGTTGTGGTTTTTCACTGTTAATGATGCAGCAGTATTCATATCATGACTATTACTTTCTGGACACTTTCTTTCTTCCTTTTTCTCTTGTTATTGTTTTATGTCTTGCTGCAATTCCTGAATGGAAGTTCAGGTTTTATCCGCTGGTTGCTTTGGCGCTAATTGTAACAGCGGGATTTTTTTTCACGAAAAAAATTTCCTGGAATCAAAAGCAACGCAGATATACCGGAGCGCTGAATACCATTCAATCGACGATTGAAAACTTCAAAGACTCGGATGAATTTTTGAATTCATTGAACATCGGAAGGGATGCGAAGATGTTGGTTTTTGATCCGGTCGGCCCTCAGATTCCTTTCATATGGATGAATCGCACAGGCTATATTTTGATGTGGATGAATAAGGGTGCCATGGAACAATCGTTGGATTGGGATTTTGACTACATTGTTTTTCAGAATGCATCTTTTATCTCGAATGTATATTCAGTTTTTCCAGAGATATTAACGCGACTTGAAAAAATCGGCGACAATGGGAAATTGATCATCTGTCATTTGAAGGATCAGGATTCAGATCAAACCCTATTGAGTTTTCTTGATCTTGATAAGAAGAATGCGGTGCTGAGTGATGAGATAACATTTGATGTGCCGCATTCAGTGAGTTGGTCACAGGTTGATAGCACATCAGAAAAAGCTTTTTCAGGATCTATGTCAGGAGTTCTTTTACCAGAAGTGGAATATGGACTATCCTATCATCAGGATGATTTGCAGAATGTTTTGAGCAAGCCCCGGACATTGAGATTCATCGGAAGCTTTTGCGGAAGTTTAGCCGGCGATCTGGATCTTGTGGTGAGTCTGGACTCAAAAGGAGAAAATTACTATTATAAGTCTTATCGGTTGAATGATTTTCTGCAAGGAACTGATCAATGGCGAACAGCGGATTTCCTTTTCCAATTGCCGGGCACAGAATCAGGTGATTGTGATTTTGGAATCTACCTTTGGAATCATAATCAAAACAAAATCTACATCGATGATTTTGGGTTCAGCATTTATTGAAGAATAAATTCACGCCCACTGCTGTCCGGTAAAAATTCGCACAGATTGAAAGTTGACCAAAAAACACTGAATCGTGGTTTTAGGCAAGAGTTTATTTTTTTAACCGCAGAGTTTTTTTTTGTCCCATTCGTTCAAAGAAAAGATTGCATTGAAAACCTACTAGCCCAGTTAGTCAGGAATTTGAGAGCCTTAGGCTAGCAGAGATCGCAGAGTGCGAATCAAATATTCCATTCTCAGATTGGTTTCCAATTGAAGTTACCACAAATGACTTTGCTATAAAAAATGTCGATTTAACCTCAAGCTCCCGTTTGATCAATAGTGCTGTAACCCTCGCGCATCAAATCTTACAGCAGTATAGATCAATTTTTACCGGACAGCAATGACTCACGCCACAGAAATTGAATTTGAGTGGGCAGAAAATTTTCTGCCGCTACATCCTCTGAATCTCATCTCTCGCTTCTCACTTCTCGCATCTCTCTCACCTCTCACCTCTGTTCATCAATGCGCCTGCAACCAATTCTCACCTGTATTCATATCCACCACCAATGGCACGCGCATTTTGACCGCTCCACTCATCATGTCGCGGATGATGGGCTTGATTAACTCGACTTCACTCATATGCACATCAAACACCAATTCATCATGCACCTGCATGATCATTTTGGATTTGAATTTTTGAAGTTGAAATTCTTTGTGGATATTGATCATCGCCACTTTTATAATGTCAGCAGCCGAACCTTGAATCGGAGCATTGATCGCATTGCGCTCTGCAAAACCTCGAACAACGGCATTCGCTGAATTGATGTCGGCGAGATAACGACGACGTCCCATCATGGTTTCGATGTATCCGGTTTTGCGGGCGTTCTCGATCGTTTCCTGTTGGTATTTTTTCAAACTGGAAAACTGACTGAAATACGATTCGATGATTTCTTTTGCTTCGCCGCGAGAAATACCCAGGTTTTGCGCAAGTCCGAATGCTCCTTGTCCGTAGATGATTCCAAAGTTGACGGCCTTTGCTTTCGATCGCATCTCTTTCGAAACATCTTCGATCGGCACACCGAAAACTTTTGCAGCGGTCGCTTTGTGAATGTCTTCGCCTTGTAAAAATGCTTCGCACATATTTTCATCATTGCTCAAAGCGGCGATGATCCGCAATTCTACTTGCGAATAGTCGGAAGAAAGAATCGTGTATTCTTCACTGCGTGGAATAAACGCTTTACGGATTTCTTTTCCGCGTATCGTGCGGATAGGAATGTTTTGCAGATTGGGATTGTTGGATGATAAACGACCGGTAGCCGCCACAGTCTGCATGTAATTGGTGTGCACTCTGCCTGTTTTGCTATTGATCAAAGCTGGCAACGCATCCACGTAAGTCGACTTGAGTTTTCGCATCTCGCGGTAGTCGAGAATTTTTGCGATGATCGGCGCGCTGTGCTCAAATTTACTTAGCGTAGCTTCATCTGTGCTGTATTGACCCGTTTTGGTTTTTTTCACCTGATCGGTGATTTTCATTTTTTCAAAAAGCACCACACCAAGTTGTTTCGGTGAATCCACGTTGAATTTTTCACCAGCGAGATCACAGATCGTTTGTTCAAGTATTGTGATGTCTTTCTGTAATTCGGCGCTGTAGTCATTCAAGAATTTCTCATCGATTCGCACACCTTCCCATTCCATATCAGCAAGCACAGTAATCAATGGAATTTCAATTTCTTCAAACACACTTTTTACGCTACCCACATTCAACTCCGACTCAAATTTATTTTTAAGTTGAAGTGTGATGTCTGCATCTTCAGCGGCATAGTCAACGATTTCTGCCGGTGTGAGATCACCCATGTTGCCTTGCGTTTTTCCTTTTTTACCGATCAGAGTGTCAATGGTAATTGGTGAATACTGAAGGTAATTTTCGCTGAGATAATCCATGCCGTGTTTGCCATCCGGATTGATCAGATAATGTGCGATCATGGTGTCGAAAATTTCGTTTTTTACTTCGACGCCGTATTTAAAAAGCATTTTAAAATCGTACTTATAGTTCTGAGCGATGAGCTGTTTTTTTTCATCACTAAAAATCGGATTGAATTTTTGCAATAAATTTTTCGCTTCAGAATAATCTCTTGGAACAGCCACGTACCAGGCTTCTCCCGGAGTGATCGCGAATGACATTCCGACGAGATCAGCGTTGATCGGTTCGATGTCCGTGGTTTCAGTATCGAAACAAAAGGACTTCGACCCACTCAACGTTTCGATAAGCTGATCGATTTCTTCATCCTTTTCAACCAGATGATATTGATGAGGAACGTCGTTGATTGTTTTTAGGTTAGAAGGAGTTGCGGCCTCTTTGCCATCCACTGTTTCCACTTCATCTGTTGCGAACAGCTCTCCCTGTTTGGATTCAAAAGCAACAGGGCCTTCACCAATAACGCGCTTCAGTATGGAACGAAATTCCAGTTCTTCAAACACATCGCGAATAAGATCTTTATTCACTTCTTTCACTTTCAATCTTTCTTCTTCGAATTCCACCGGAGCATCAATGACAATGGTTGCGAGTCTTTTAGAAAGCAAAGCCATCTCTTTGTTGTTCTCTACATTTTCTTTTTGTTTGCCCTTGAGTTTGTCGACGTTCGCCAGAAGCCCTTCCACGGAACCATATTCCTGCACAAGTTTCGTAGCCGTTTTTTCTCCAATGCCTGGAATGCCGGGAATGTTGTCCACTGCATCACCCATCATTCCGAGGATGTCAATGAGTTGTTCAACGCGTTCGATGCCATATTTTTCACAGACTTCTTTTACACCCAAAACATCTGCTTCATTTCCGAAGCGACCTGGTCTGTAAACGAAAATATTCTCACTCACCAACTGACCATAATCTTTATCGCTGGTCATCATGTATGTTTTGAAACCTTCCCGTTCCGCTTTTTTCGCAAGCGTTCCGATGATGTCGTCCGCTTCGTATTTGCTTACCTGATACACTGGAATGTTCAAACCCTCAATGATGCGAATGATGTAAGGAAAAGCCAGCTTGATATCTTCCGGTGTTTCTTCACGTTGCGCCTTGTAATCAGGAAATTCATCTACACGAAATGTTGCTTCATGCGGATCAAACACCACAGCCATGTGTGTTGGTTTTTCATTGCGCAAAATTTCGAGCATCACATTGGTGAAGCCAAACATCGCAGAAGTATTCAAGCCTTTTGAATTGACGCGTGGATTTTTAATAAATGCATAGTAGGCCCGAAAGATGAGAGCGTATGCATCAAGAAGGAAAAGTTTTTTATCGGATTCTGGAGTGATCATGGCTATAAAAAATGAATCAGCGAAGTAAGTGATTCATTGAGAGCGAATGTGTTTTTTGTTATCAAAAACTTTGAGTTTTGAAAGAAGCGGAAAGTTGGTAGAATTAAAAAGCCGTAAAAACAGACAAGTGATTAATGCCGCTGAATTGCCAGTGATTAGGACTCGAATCAACCGATGCAGTTTTAGCTTTGGTATAACTTAAATTCATCATCATGAAAAAAACCTTACCCGTTTTACTTGCGCTCGTTTTTGTACAACAAATTTTGATAGCTCAACAAGCCATTGAAATTCTTGAATCAGATGAAATCAATTGTAATGTGTCGTCTACCGGTGATTTGTTCAACAGATTTCTGGATGAGAATCTCCCGGGATTTGAAGCACCTGCCGGCAGTGGCTTACGGACCATGTACGCAGCAAATCTTTGGATTGGCGGTATGAGTGAGGAGCAGACACTAAAACTTGCCGCAGAAACTTACGAGGAGAGTGGTCAGGATTGGTTTCCGGGCCCCTTGACAAACGACGGTTCTGCTTCGGTTTCACTAGAAACACAGGAGCAATGGAATCAGGTTTGGTCAGCTAACTCAGAAGACGTGCACAATCATCAAACCTATTTTAACGCGCTCGCTGCTGGTCAACCGGATCCATTTCAAGGAAGTTATATTATTCCAGATTGGTTTTTTGAATGGCCTGCACATGGTAATATATCACTCGGACAGGATTTTTACATTGCACCATTTTGGGATTATAATAACAATCAATTCTATGATCCAGAGAATGGCGATTTTCCTGCATTCTGCGGCGATCAATGTTTGTTTTTTGTATTCAACGACAAAGGCAATATTCATACAGAATCTCAAGGCCAGTCAATTGGTCTGGAGATTCGGGCGATGGTCTATTCTTTTGATTCAACTGATCCCGATATCGCCAACACGATGTTCGTGAAATACATCGTGATCAATCAAGGCTCAGAGACTTTGACAGATACGTATGTTGGTCTTTGGAATGACTTCGACCTCGGCAATCCGAGCGATGACTTTGTGGGTACTAATGTTCGCACGGCATCTAATTACGCATACAACGGTGATAATTTAGATGAAGCAAGCAGCGCCAGTGCGGGATATCAGGAAACACTACCCATCCAATCAATGATGATATTATCCGGACCTTATCTCGATGAAGACAATCTGGATAACCCTCTTCCAGATGAAATCGAATCGGCAGCCACTGGTTCTTATGGGCCGGCAGGAATGGGCTTCGGTGATGGTATCGCCGATAATGAGAGGTATGGGTTATGTTCTTCGCTGGCCTATGCGAACACATCCCATCCTGTTACTGGCGTGCCACAATCTCCGATAGGATATTACAATTACTTGAGACACGCTTGGTTGAATGGCGGGGAAATTGTGTTTTCAGATTACATGTATCCCGGAACAAGTGATCCATTAAATATCGGAACCGATGGTGTGCCAACCGATATGTGGAATGAAACTACTTCTAACAATGCACCAGGTGATCGATTAATGCTGGCGGCCATGGGACCATTCACATTTTCGCCAGGTGATTACAATCCCATTGATTTCGCTTATGTTTTTTCAGGAGGAGACGAGCCCGACAGTATGGACCCATTTGTCTCTCACGAAAACCGGGAAATCGCTATAAAAAATTATTACAGAAATCAACTTTATAATTGTGAGTATGGCGTGTTGTTGTTGTCCGCAGATGAAATAACACATACAACACATGTTGGTGTTTTTCCGAATCCAGCAGACGACCTTTTACAAATTTCAACCACAGGATTTACAGGCAATGTTATGCTCACAATTTCAGATGCGACAGGAAGATCCGTGATCACCGAAAATATTTACGCAGGTGTTCAAACCATGGATGTTTCATTTCTAAATCCCGGCTTTTATAACCTGATTATCAGGGATCAAAAAAGTCAAGCAGTCGCGCGATTAATCGTGAGATAGTGGGCCTTTCAGAAGAGAACACACCGCAAGGATTCCAAGAATCCGCAGCGGTGTTTTTTCGTTTCACAGCTTCTTTTGTTGCTGTTAAAAGAAATTTGCCTTTTATTTGTTGCTACCCTGCTTTTTTAGATTAACCAAATTCCAAACAATCACCTGATGATGAAACAGTACTTTCTGTTTGTGGTGTTCTTTGCCACAAGCCTTCTCTCTTTTTCACAAGTTCCAGCCAATGATATCTGCGCCAACGCAATTTCAATCACCGTAAATGGTGGCTACATCGCTGCGAACAACTCCAATACAGTTACTAATGCAGCAAATCCAAGTTGCGGCGGAAGTACAGCTATCAAAGACATATGGTATAAATTCGTTTATGCTGGTGGCACCGTCGTTATAGAAACACAATTGGGAACCAACACAGACACACGTATTGCAATTTACACTGCATGTGGTGGTACACAGCTTGCGTGCAACGATGACTTCGGTGGAACTTACCGTTCTTACATCTCACTCACTTGCCCGCAACTGACCATCGGCAACACCTATTACATCCAGGCGGGTGGCTATAACGCTGTTATAGGCGCATTTACTATCCAGGTTACTTCTAGTGGCTCACTCGGATGCACAGATCCCATGGCTACAAATTACAACGCCTGCGCAGCAACAAACAATGGTACATGCGTTTATCCTATTCTTACTGCTCAGTTCAACTACGCACCAACTGGCACTAACTGTTTGAATGTACAGTACACTAGCACCAGCTCAGGAAATATTACCGGATACAATTGGTCATTTCCTGGTGGAACCCCATCATCATCCACCGTGCAGAATCCTGTGGTTACTTATCCATCAGGTGGAACTTACTCGGCAACACTCACTGTTACTGATTTGGCCACATCAAGCACTATTACAAATAACAACGTACTTGTTACTACTGGTGATATTGTAACGGTGGATATTACACCAGATGCAAATCCAACACAGACATCATGGAAAATGTTTGACAATCTTGGAACCATCGTAGCACAAGGCACAAGCAATGATGCGACATTCTGTATCAACAGCACCTGTCATAAATTTGAAATTTATGACAGTGGGTCCAATGGATTTTCAGGAGCAGGTAATTACAAAGTGTACCTGAACGGAATTCAAGTTGCAAATGGAGCTGCCTTCACATCAAGGGATATTCGCGACATCAATTGCCCTGAAGGAGCGAGTTGTAATAATACCATCGACGCCGTTCTCGGAATCAATGAGGTGCCATTCGACAACACGTGGTATGTTTATACACCGGCCGAAAATGGTCAGTACCGAATTTCTACTTGCGGATTGGCAGCATGTGACACGCGTATCTGGATTTATGATTATTGCGTCATGGCTAATTTTGACAATACTGTTGAAGCTACGTATACCTACAATGACGACTTCTGCGGAGTGCAGGCACAGACCGATGTATTTATGACGGGTGGTGACACGTATTATGTTCGCGTCGGTAGTGCCGGGGCATGCGCAGGAAGTAGTTATGATGTCCTATTTGAATATGTTGGACCTATCACTGGCTGTCAGGATAATTTAGCTTGCAACTTCAATCCTCTTGCAAGTGTTTCCGGGCCATGCTACTATAATGGCGATCCGAATTGTTCCGGTTTAGGTCCAGATTTGGAAGTGGACGGAGGACAATTGTACTCATCATTGGTTGCTGCAACAATGAATGGAACGGATGCCTGTCTTGTTAATGAAGGATGTCTTCAGGGACTTGGCACCAGAGAGATTCTCAAATTCACAACACGTATTACCAATATCGGAACACAGGATTATTTCATTGGAGTTCCGAACGCTGGTAATCCTCAATTCGTTTTTGATGGTTGTCATAATCACTATCACTATGCTGGTTATGCTGAGTATTTATTATATGACCAGACGGGCACTCCTATGCCTCAGATTGGATTTAAAAATGGATTTTGTGTATTGGATTTGTCCTGTCCTTCAGGAATTTCCGCTCAGTACGGATGCGGTAACATGGGTATCACTGCGGGATGTGCAGACATCTACTCCTCGAGTTTGTCGTGCCAATGGATTGACGTAACAGGTGTGCCGGCCGGCGATTATTATCTTGTCGTTCGCACCAATTGGGATCAGGATCCTGATGCAAATGGCCGTTATGAATTGCGCTACGACAACAACTGGGCTCAGGTCTGCATTCACTTTGACCGAAATCCGACAACCGGAGCATTGACAGGTTTTACTAAAAATAATACTTCATGTCCGATCATCGAAGATTGTATTGGCGTTCCATTTGGAGATCATTATCCGGATTGCGCAAATAATTGTCCGGGTGTAGTGAAAAGAGGTGACGTGAACAATGACACATACCTCAATCCATTTGATGAGCATTTGTATGGTGAAGCTGCCGTGCTTGGTGGCGTAACTGTTACTCCTTGTACTGACTTGAACAGCGATGGTGAAATCACTGTAGCAGATGCTTCTTATGTCGCAGACTGTATTCACCAGCAGGCCGACCTAGGCGTGAATCCTTTGTTGTACACTGAGTGTCCATGGGATCCTGAATTCTGGGATCCATCAGAGAGCGTGACTCTTGGTATTACCAACCTCAATACAACCGAACAATACTTTGATGTATACATCATCAATCCTATGAATGAGGTGTATGCACTTCAGATGGACTTTTCCGGTGCTGTGCTTTCTTCTGTTGAAAATCTTTTGCCGAACACTACCTGGTTTGCTCACCCCCATGTTGAAATAGGAGGTAATTCAATAGCTGCCACGAGTGAAATACATACCAAAATCCCAATCAGTATTGCTCCATTACCAATACTTCGAGTACACTACTCTTCTCTCACCGGAAACACGGTTTGTATCAGCAACATCATTGATGTTTTGAATGACTTCAACCACAACGTACTTACCAATTTTGGTGACTGTCAATCGGTTATTCCTGGCATCACAGCGGATTTTACTGCTTCTCAGACAAGTGTGTGTTCCGGTCAGTCAGTAACATTTACAGATGCCACAACTGGTGGTGCAACAGCATGGTCGTGGAGTTTTCCTGGTGGATCACCTGCTTCATCAATTCTTCAGAATCCAACTGTTACTTACAATACAGGCGGCAATTATGATGTGACACTTACGGCCACCGGACCAGGTGGTACAGATGCAGAAATAAAATTATCGTACATCTTCGTTGGTGCTTCAGTACAGTGGTTCCTCGATACTGATAATGATGGCTACGGAAGCAATTCAACTACAGTAAATGCCTGTGTTGCGCCAAATGGTTTTGTTTCGCAAGGCGGTGATTGCAATAACAACAATGCTGCAATCTATCCTGGTGCAACAGAAGTTTGCAACGGTGTGGATGATGATTGTGATGCGTCGGTGGATGAAGGATTTGATCTGGATGGCGATGGCTATACCGTGTGTGATGGTGACTGCGATGATGGAAATGCCCTTGCATATCCAGGTGCATTCGAAATTTGTAACGCACTGGATGAAGACTGTGATGGTCAGGTGGATGAAGGCTACGATCAGGACAATGATGGATTTACTGTTTGTGCCGGTGATTGTAACGACAACAATTCTGCTGTCAACCCAGGTGCCTTTGAAATCTGTAATGGAATAGACGACAATTGCAATGCTTCAACTGATGAAGGATTTGATGTAGATAACGATGGATTTACTTCATGCAACGGTGACTGCAACGACAACAATTCGGCAATTAAACCTGGTGCAACTGAAGTCTGCAATGGAGCAGACGATAATTGCAATTCATCCATTGACGAAGGATTTGATGTTGACAACGATGGCTTCACAGCATGTAATGGAGATTGTAATGATAACAACGCTTCGATCAATCCGGAAGCATCGGAGATATGCAACAATATCGATGATGACTGCAGCGGAGGTATTGACGAAGGATTCGATAATGATAATGATGGATATACAACATGTGAAGGGGACTGTAATGATGCCAATGCATCCATCAAACCTGGTGCATCAGAAATCTGCAACCTGTTCGATGATAACTGTAATGCATTGATAGATGAAGGATTCGACACTGATAATGATGGCTATACTTCTTGTGGGGGTGATTGCAGTGATAGCAATCCTCTGATCAATCCGGGCCAGGCAGAACTTTGTAATGGTATCGATGACAATTGCAATGGATTAATTGATGAAGGCTATGATGTAGATGGTGATGGATATACAACTTGTCAGAACGACTGTGCTGATGACGATCCTGATCGAAATCCTGGACTCGACGAAATTTGTGGAAATGGTTTTGACGACAATTGCGATGGTATTGCCGAAGGTGACAATGCACATTTCAACTGTCCTGCGAATTTGTTGCTTTCCTGTGAGCAACCTTTACCTTCTGATGCGCTGCCATTGATAGATGGATGTGGAAATGAAGTTATTGCATATACTCAGGAAGTGATCAGTCTTGAAATTTGTAATACTGTCATTCGCAATAGTTATGTGGCTTACAGAGATGGGATAATAATTGCACAATGCACCTACGACATAATAATTGTCGACACAACGGCGCCGGTATTTATAAACTGTCCATCAGATATAACGCTTTATGCCAATATTGCAATTGGTTCACAGATCGTTATATACGGAGTTTCAGCCACCGATAATTGTGATAATAGTGTTACAATTACTTGTAACCATCCGAGTGGTTCATCGCTTCCACTTGGCAACACAGTGATTCAATGCGTCGCGACAGATAATTGTGGTAACACAGACACATGCTCTTTCAATGTGAATGTACTTCCTTCATTTTTATGGTTCCGTGACTTTGACTTTGATGGATTTGGAAATGCAGGTGACTCCATGGAAGCGCCAGAACAACCAAATGGGTATGTATCAAATTCTGGTGATTGTAACGACTCTGATTTTTTCATTAATCCAAACGCGATCGAAATTTGTTTTAACACGATTGACGAAAATTGCAATGGTCTTTTTAATGAAAGTCAGGATGATGATAATGATGGATACTCGGCTTGTGACGGAGATTGCAATGACAATAACGCATCGATAAATCCGGGTGCAGCGGAACTGTGCAATGCTGGTGATGACAATTGCAACGGTTCAATTGATGAAGGATTTGATCAGGATAATGACGGATTCACGTCCTGCAATGGTGATTGTAACGATAACAATGCTGCAGTTTATCCTGGTTCAACGGAAATCTGTAACAACGCAGATGATGATTGTGATGGAACGGTCGATGAAGGTTTCGATAACGATAGTGACGGCTTCACTTCTTGCAGTGGAGATTGCAATGATTCAAATTCTGCAATTCACCCGGGTGCCACTGAAGTGTGCAATGGAATGGATGAAGATTGCGATTCATCGATTGATGAAGGGTTTGATGTGGATTCAGATGGCTTCACATCATGTGCGGGTGATTGCAATGACAATAACGCCTTCATTTTCCCAGGCGCTTTCGAAGCATGCAACAATCTGGATGACAATTGTAACGGAACCACTGATGAAGGATTCGATCTGGATAACGATGGTTATACAAGCTGCAATGGTGACTGCAACGATAACAATGGAGCGGTGAATCCGGGAGCAACTGAAACATGTAACAGTACCGATGACAATTGCAATGGTCAGATTGATGAAGGCGCAGGTCCGCTATACTATACGGATGCTGACGGCGACGGTTATGGTAATCCATCTACAGGCTTGAATTCGTGTGTGCCTATCACAGGTCGTGTTACGAACGGATTGGATTGTTTTGATAACAATTCAGCAAGATATCCCGGCGCTATTGAAATGTGTAATGGTATCGACGATGATTGCGACGGTGCTATTGATGACAATTGCTCAAACGTAGTCAATGACTTTTATGCCAATGCGATATCATTGATCGTGGCTCCTTATAACACATGTAATACCATCAACGGTACTTTGTCCGGTGCAACAGTTTCGCCTGAAGCGAATTCAGTCGCTGTAACTGGTCAAGATGTTTGGTACAAATTTGTTGCAACCGCTCCCGGAATTCGTATCCGTGTTCTGACCAATACGACTGATGCGATGATTGAATTGCAGAACTCTTCAGGTACAACATTAGACGTGGAGAATATTCAATCCATCAAAGGGAATGAGTCAATGAATTATGGTTCATTGGTTACGGGTAATACCTATTACATCGCAGTTAGAAATAACAACTCTGCTTTAGGTGCCGGTGTTTTCAGCATTTGTCTGACAGCACTGCCAAACACTTCGTGCAATTCGCCGGAAGGCCCTTATAGTCTATGTGGAACTTTCAAAGCTACCAGTACTTCTGCTTATCAATACACATTCAACTTTACGTCTCTGACAAATGGCAGTGTCTACACCCGCAATCAGGGCAGCGTGAATTGCGTATTGAATACGGTAGCAGGCCTGCCACTGGGACATACATTTAGTGTTAGAATAGACGCTGTGTATTCCGTGTCACTTGGTAATGGTGTGTCTGAATTGATTACGATACTTGGTCCTTCGACTTGTTCGATGATTACTTCACCTGATCCTGCATTATATCTGCGAGATAATCAAACCTGTCCTGCCGCAAGAGCAATGAATTCATTGATCAGAACAAATACCACCATTTGCTCAATCTCCAATTACGGTTGGGAATTTCAGGTTGCGAATCTTAGTCAGCCTGCGTTTTATGTGAATAGCGGAACCGCTTACACCACAACACTAAGTGCTGCAGCAGGGTTTGCTCCAGGCACCACATACAATGTGCGTATTCGTGCAACCTACACAAACGGATTCGTTGGAACTTGGGGACCTGTTCGTTGCATGGTGATAGGTGGTGTTGCAGGAATGGCGATGGAAGATGAAAGTGATTTTTCTGATACTGACGAATCAAGATTCGAAGAAGCCAACATCAATCTGTATCCTAACCCATCAAAAGGTGATGCCTTCAATTTGATGATCGAACAAGTCAAAAATGGCGAAGTAGGCATTCAGATTTTTGATGCAATGGGACGTTCTATCTGGGCGAATCGCTATTTCACGGATGGTTACTTAAATACACAGGTGACCTTTGATGAACCACTTTCAACCGGACTGTATCTGGTTGAAGTGACATACGATGGCAACGTTGTGACGGAAAAAATTCTGGTACAGAAATAATTGGATAAATGAATATAAAAAGGTCGCCTGATTTCAGGCGACCTTTTTTATTTATGGAATTGGAAACCAGATTTACAAGCTAACCATTTTCATTGAGAGGGTATTCTTGGGTTGAATCTTTCGGGAAAGGAGGAATGTCTAAGAGAATTTAATGATCACACTTTCTATTACATTGGATGCATCCTCACATTTATCAGTCGCAGTTTCGAGAAATGTGATCACTTCTTTCATTTTGAGAATGTACATAGCATCCGTTTCATTGCGAAACATTTCGGCGATGGTATCATTCCGGACTTTATCTGCTTCATTTTCCAATTCGTGTATGCGCTGGAGATGCTGACGAACAGATCGAAAGTTTCGAAGGTTTCGCATTTCCGTAATAGCCGCTTGCAATTCAGTGGCAGAGAGAACAATTATTTCCGCTAGCCTGACCATGGACGGCAGAATGTTGTGTATTTTATAAAGGTCAAGTCTTTTAGACGCGCCGCAGATATAGTCCACTACGTCATCAATTGCCATTGCAAGTTGTTGAATGTCTTCTCTATCGAAAGGAATAATGAAAGTGCTGCCAGCTTCTTTCATGATCGCATGTGTAATCTCATCTCCTTGCTTTTCGAGATGATCAATCCGTTCATGTGATTGCAACCTTGTTACGGAATCGGCTTTGAGCGCGCTTTCCAAAGCTTTTGCAATCACCACCATGTTTGCCGCAGCCTGATCGAACAAAGGATAAAACTTCTTATCCTTTGGCAGCATTGCGTGAAAAATAAAATCAAGAGATCTTTGCATAATGGGTTTTTCTACCAGTAGCGAAGAAAGGGTGTTGTTTTTCTTTGAAGAGCTCATTCTTGTTTCATTACAATTACATATCGTTGACTTAAGCCAGACGATTCATTTTTCATTCGTATTCATACTGTTTTTATTGACTCAGCGCCTGTTCGCGTAAGAACTGGTGCATGTGTTCGGAAGGATTCAAAAAGAACAAGTATTCAATACATCGGACAAATATCCTTAAAGGCAAGCCTTTATATGTTATGGCAGCGTTAATCGCAATTATATTGTACATGGCAAATTCTTGCCTTGAGCAGTTGCTTCAGGCGATTTTTAAGCGATGTATGAAAACTGGGGGATGTTCTGCATCACATGACTTGACATAGGCGAAACAATATCATAACATTGAAAATCGGGAACTGGCGATGTCGATTTGTTTTTTTGCAATAAAATTCTAAGTATGGGATTATTCTCAATGTTTGCGCCGAAAAGCGGTAAGTTCTTTGACTCTTTTGCAAGAGCCACAACCAATCTTGTTGCAATGTCTGCCAAACTGAAAGAACTATTGGACGCAAGAGACGAGAACGCCAGAGAATCCGTAGTTCGCGAAATTCATGATCTGGAACACATCGGTGATGAAATAACACATCAGATTTTCACTGAGTTAAGTGAAAATTTTATTACGCCATTTGACAGAGAAGACATCCACTACCTGGCAACTTCATTGGACGATGTTGCAGATTACATTAATGGCACTTCTTCGCGCATTTCATTGTATCGCTTAACCGAAATTGATCAGGTAATGCACAGTTTATCCAGTGTCTTGCATAGACAAACGCTAGAAATTGATATTGCCATTCAAAGTTTGCGCAATATGAAAAACGCACAACGCGTGCGCGAGGCCATTGTCCATATCAATGATCTGGAAAATGAGGCAGATAGTATTTTTGACCTGGCGATTGCTAGATTGTTTTCTGAAGAGACAAATGCCATTGAAATGATTAAAAAGAAGGAAATATTATCAGTACTCGAAACCGCTACTGATAAGTGTGAAGATGTTGCCAATGCAATGGAATCAATCTTGGTTAAAAACTCATAGATTTCTGAATAATGGAGTATTCCTATTTGTTAGTTGCGGTAATAGCCCTGGCTTTAATATTTGACTTTATCAATGGGTTTCATGATGCCGCAAATTCAATAGCAACAGTTGTTTCCACCAAGGTACTGACACCGTTTCAGGCAGTAGTCTGGGCTGCTTTTTTCAACTTTGTTGCCTTCTTTATCTTTAAAGATCATAGCGTTGCAACCACCATCGCCAAATCCGTTAAGGATAATTTCATTGATCCAAGCAGCCATCCGTTGCCAATGATTCTTTCTGGTTTGTCAGCCGCTGTGACCTGGAATTTGGTAACCTGGTGGTACGGTATACCTTCATCTTCATCTCATACGTTAATAGGTGGATTTGCCGGCGCATTCCTCGCAGCATTCGGCTGGGGAGCCATCAATTCAGGAATCATTTGGGCAACTGTAATTTTCATTTTTGTGGCACCTCTTGCGGGAATGATCATGTCATACCTCATCTCTGCTTGGTTTTTGAATTCATTCCGAAAGGGACCGGGTATGAAGATTGTCTCACTCACCATAATCGGTCTTGTCATTTTCGCCGTTATCAATGCACTTGAATATGATGCAGCAAATCTCAAAAGCAGTTTTGAAAGTTACTGGTTAAGAGTCATTTTTCACGGGGCGAATTTCAAATGGATTCTACTTGGGTTCATCGTTCTGGTAATCGGGGTATTCACTTTGTTCTTAAGCTCCATGCAGAATTCTCGTGCGAATAAGAGTTTCAAACGACTGCAGTTATTTTCTTCAGCAGCGTTCAGTATTGGCCATGGAGGGAACGATGCGCAAAAGGTTATGGGTATCATTACTGTCGCGCTCATTGCCGGAGGTCAAATTACGAGTCTGACCGAAATGCCTAATTGGGTGCCGCTTTCGTGTTATGCCGCTATTGCCCTTGGCACTATGAGTGGTGGCTGGAAAATTGTAAAAACGATGGGAGCAAAAATCACCAAAGTAACTCCCTTTGAAGGTGTCGCTGCTGAGACCGCCGGTGCCATTACATTGTTCTTTACAGAAGGCCTGAAATTTCCTTGGAAAATGGGCGATGAAGTGATCAAAGGTATTCCTGTAAGTACCACACACACAATCACTGGCGCGATCATAGGTGTTGGCATCACCAAGAGGATTAGTGCAGTGAAATGGGGAATCACCGGAAGATTACTCGTGGCGTGGATTATTACCATTCCTATTTCTGCGTTGCTTGGTGCTGTTGCTTTATATATCTGTCGATTGTTAGGCGCTTAATCAGAGGATAGCTTCTGATTTCACAGTCATGAACATTTACTCGTATTCTCTGTTTTATGTGTACTTTCATTTTTTGTCAGGATGGAATCAAATCCTGTACAAATGAGAAAAAGCACCATGAAAAAAATAATCACAGCAGCTTTCATTTTTATCGCCGTAGTGGCATGCACTACTGCCACTACTTCATCTGAAAAGACCATGGAACAAAAACAAACAAACGGCAATCCCTATTACTCAAGAACAGACACGACTAAACTCCAGGTGAGTGATACGGAGTGGAAAAAAATTCTTGCCCCGGATCTTTTTGGCGTTGCCAGAAACAAGGAGACAGAGCGCGCATTTACAGGGAAATACTGGGATCAGGATTTGAAAGGAACTTATTACTGCTCGGTATGTGGTAACGAACTTTTCAGGTCAGATTCTAAGTTTGCAAGCAGTTGTGGATGGCCTAGCTTTTTTGAATCAGTAAGACCCAATGCTACTATCTATATTCCTGACAATACTTATGGCATGAGAAGAACAGAAGTTGTTTGCGGGCGTTGTGATTCACACCTGGGTCATATTTTCGACGACGGTCCACCACCGACAGGAATGCGCTATTGCATGAACTCCATATCCATGGACTTTGAACCGGATACAGAACCGACAAAAAAGTAGATTGCGGGTTTTCTTTTGGGATGAATGAGCAAGTCAAAATATTGGGAGAAGATTATTACCTGACAGAGGAAGGATATATCGTTTTCACGGAAGAGTATCATCGCAAGCGTGGTTATTGTTGCCAAAGTGGATGCAGGCATTGCCCGTATGGCTTCGATAAAAAAACGGGGACTTTCAGGGATAAATAATCTCTTGCTTTGACCATATTCGCAACATGAAATTTTGCATGTTGATTTTGACTCTTTGCATATGCGGAATTTGCAGCGCACAAAATCCTGATTCTGTTTTTTTTTCTCTTCGTGAAAATGTTCAGATCACTGCTTATATAGAATTGTATGCTGCCGTTGATGATGACGACAACAACAAACACCAGCGCCCCTACTTTTTGTACAACAACACCCGCACCGGTGAGTTGGCTCTGAACCTTGGCATTGTGAAAGCGGCATGGGCGAACAAAAGAATGCGCGGGAATGTAGCGCTGATGACCGGTACCTATGCGGAAAGAAATCTGGCCACAGAATCGAAAGTATTTCAACATGTGTACGAGTCGAATGTGGGTCTGAAATTATCTTCAAAAAAGGAGGTGTGGTTGGATATGGGCATCCTAAATTCTCATATTGGATTGGAATCCGCTATTGGAAAAGATAACCCAACGTTGACAAGAAGTATCTGTGCCGAAAATTCACCCTACTATGAAACAGGAATAAAACTCTCCTCCAGAAGCACAAGTGAGAAATGGAACCTCGCATTCCTGGTAATGAACGGTTGGCAGCGCATTTACAAATTGGATGGAAATTATTATCCTGCACTTGGTATGCAGGTGAATTTTAAGCCTAATGAAAAATTGCAATTGAACTATAGCAATTATTTCGGTGATGAAAGTCCGGATGAAGATTTTGGCCCCAGGTTTTTCAACGACTTTTATATTGTTTATGCCCCTTCAAAAAAGCTTTCATTTCAGGGAGCTTTTGACGCAGGTATACAACCTGATTTCAGCGATGATAAATGGCCCATGCAATATTGGTATGGATGGTTCGGGATTGTACGCGTGGGTTTAACTGACAAGTTATTTATTGCCGGAAGAGTGGAACAATACAACGACCCGGGCGAAATCATAGTTTCCAATAACTATGACGATGGTCTTGTAACACTCGGTTATTCGTTCAATGTCGATTATGCTTTTTATCAGGATGTTTTGTTACGATTGGAAGCTAGAAGATTTGAAGGTAAAGGAGATACATTTGAAAACAGGAATGGTGATTCGCAAAAGACGTACAATGGATTGACGGCGTGCTTGTCTGTTGCGTTCTAGCAAATCTCCAATGAACTATATATTACGATAAAATGAAGAAGGCAGATATTTTAGATATGACAAAAGAAGAATTCGCGCAATTAGTCTCACGCGGCATACCGCATGAATTGCCATATAAAAAAACTGCGGACAGCGAAGTAAGCCATGCTCCTAAACGTAAAGATATTCTCAATGCGGATGAGAAAAAACTTGCTCTCCGAAATGCGCTGCGTTATTTTGATCAGAGATTTCATCATGAATTGGCGATTGAGTTTGCAGAAGAGCTCCATACGTACGGTAGAATTTACATGTATCGTTTCCGGCCGGATTACGAAATGTATGCAAGACCCATTGATTGGTATCCTGCAAAATCGCAACAGGCTGCCGCGATCATGCTGATGATTCAGAACAATCTCGATCCGCGCGTAGCGCAGCATCCGCATGAATTGATTACCTACGGTGGAAATGGTGCTGTGTTCCAGAATTGGGCGCAATACCTGATTACCATGCACTATTTGAGCATCATGTCGGAAGAGCAAACACTGGTGATGTACAGTGGACATCCGATGGGTTTATTTCCTTCCCATAAAGATGCTCCGCGGGTTGTCGTCACAAACGGTATGATGATTCCGAACTATTCGAAACAGGATGATTGGGAAAAATTCAACGCGCTTGGAGTAACGCAATATGGACAGATGACTGCTGGTTCGTACATGTATATCGGTCCGCAAGGCATCGTGCACGGCACAACGATTACTGTGATGAATGCTGCGCGCAAAATGAAGAGGGAAAAAAATATTTCGGAAGAAGCGCCTGTGCTATTCGTGACTGCCGGTCTGGGTGGAATGAGCGGCGCACAGCCAAAAGCCGGTAATATCGCCGGAGTCATTTCAGTGACAGCGGAGGTAAATCCGAAAGCAGCATTCAAGCGTCATGAACAAGGATGGGTAGATGAGATAACAGATAATCTGGATGTGTTGTGTGACAAAGTAAAACAGGCTTTATCTAAAAGACAGATCACATCATTTGCATACATCGGAAATATTGTAGATGTCTGGGAAAAATTTGATCAGGAAAATATTTCAGTTGATCTTGGAAGTGATCAGACGTCACTTCACAATCCATGGGCTGGCGGATATTATCCTGCGGGTCAGAGTTTTTTGGAGAGCAATGAAATGATAGCGAACGAACCGACATTGTTCAAACAAAAAGTTCAGGAAAGCCTGGTGCGTCATGCTGCCGCAGTCAATAAACATGCTGCGAAAGGAATGTATTTTTTCGATTATGGAAATGCGTTTCTGTTAGAAGCTTCACGAGCGGGAGCGGACGTGCTTGCTTCAGCGGAACAAAGCAGCGGCCGCACACCACGAGAGTTTCGTTATCCAAGTTATGTACAGGACATTCTCGGACCAATGTGTTTTGATTATGGTTTTGGACCATTCCGCTGGGTTTGCTGCAGCGGCAAGTCAGAAGATCTGGAGAAAACAGATCGAATTGCAGAATACGTTTTGACAGAATTGATGAAATCATCGCCGGAAGAAATTCAGCAACAGATGGCCGATAATATCAAATGGATCAATGAGGCCGGAAAAAATAAAATGGTAGTGGGATCTCAGGCGCGCATTTTATATGCGGATGCGCTTGGTCGCATGAGTATTGCAAAAGCATTCAACGATGCGATTGCGAAAGGCGAAATAGGACCGGTCGTTTTAGGTCGTGATCATCATGATGTGAGTGGAACAGATTCTCCTTACAGAGAAACATCGAATATTTATGACGGATCGAGTTTTACGGCCGACATGGCAGTACAAAATTTTGTCGGTGATTCATTTCGTGGTGCAACTTGGGTAAGTCTTCACAATGGCGGTGGAGTGGGATGGGGCGAAGTGATTAACGGCGGATTTGGAATGTTGCTCGATGGCAGCGCGGATAGCGAAAGACGATTGAAGAGTATGTTGCATTGGGATGTAAACAATGGAATCGCTCGCCGTGCATGGGCACGAAATAAGGAAGCAGATTTTGCTATCAAGCGCGCCATGGAAATGGAACCCAAGTTGAAGGTGACGCTGGCGAATGAGGTGGATGAAGCGAATGTGCTGGGTTTGTTCTAATGATGTTAACTTTGCCTAATAAGAGGTGATTTGATATGAATGTCGGGACAAAAAAACTACACATAAAAAATTTCAAGTCCATTAAAGATTTGGAATTGGATGCCTCACGAATAAATATTTTTATAGGCAAGCCCAACAGTGGCAAATCAAACATACTTGAAGCCATTTCACTTTTGTCCCCTCATGACCATGCTGATCAGGCGGAAGTATTAAGTTGGATAAGAAAGGAGCATCTTCACAATTTATTTTATTTCAATGAGATATCGAACCCAATCTCCTTGGAGTTGGACGATCAATTTGCCATAATCGGCTTGACCAATACAATGATCGAAGGTCAGATAAATAACATTTTGTATCTAACAACACCAAGCCATAAATTATTCGAATCATCCAAATTGTTATTTGCTAAAGGTCTCATGACGTTAGATCAACTCAATGAAATTTCCTCGATTGTAACAGTTTTATCAGGATGGAATACAAGTATACTTTGTAATGTAAATCAGTTCAATGTTACTAATGGAAAATGGCAAACAGCGAAAGGCTCTGGGACTTGGCCATATTCGAACGTGCGTTATTACGAGTATAGCTTAAAAATGGGTGAACAACATGTAAACTCTTATTCACTTCATTCTGATGGTAGTAATCTATATGATGTTGTAAGCACAAATGGATATTTGAAGGAATGGATTAAGCATTTTTTTGAGCCTTTTAATCTCGAGCTATTATTGGATGGAATTTCAAAAAAAATGGAGATTCAGATGAAACAGAATGGCGTTTCTCATAAAATTCCATGGATTTCAACTCCAGATACATTGAGGCGCATGGCTTATCATTTGGCCGCAATCAAATCTAATAGTAAAAGCATACTTTTGTTTGAGGAACCGGAATCCCATTCATTTCCTTTATTCGTTAATGAATTGGCCGAGACTATTTTGGAGGATAAAAACAACCAATACTTCATTACAACCCATAGTTCCTATCTTCTTGAACGTCTTGTAACGAATTCAGTTAATCAACCAAATGAGTTAGCAATATTTCAAACTTTTTACGAGGATGATCAAACTAAAGTCAGGAAATTGTCTGAAAAGGATATAGACTTGTTTTATTCTACCGGACAAATGGTTGATATGTTGTTTAATATGGATTGGATTGGACATGAAGGTAAATAGTAGTTTGATAGCGGAATGTAATATTGATACACTTTTTGCTCGAATAATTACGAAGAGTCTGCCTCTTCATGTTCAAGGAAGTGTTGTGCAAAAACCGTTCATGGAAAACCCCAACAAAAAACTAATCGGCTTTATTGATCGTGACAAAAAGGGGTTTGAATATTTCAAAGATTTTGAGCTCACGAACGACTTTGGTTGCATTCAAATTCGCAAGCATAGTACCAGAGCACATTTCGCGATAATTGCTGTTCCAGCAATGGAGACGGCAATACAAACCCTTATTCACGAGAACAACTTAGATGTTGCGAACTATTCTTTGCCTAGAGAAATTCAAGGATTCATTCGGATTTGCAAAAGTCCATCACCGAAGAACGAAGCAAATTTGAAAACACTTTTCAATAACCTGCTCCAAAAGGACGATCGTTTGAAACAAATTCGAGCGATGATTGTTGAGCATTTTCCAGACTGAAAGTTTGACAAAAGAAGAGGATTGGACGTAAGTTATTCTGAAATGCTTTTTTGCATCACCCATTTTTTGTGGGTTTTATCCCACTTCAATATTTTAGGCAATTCCAGTTGCGTTTCCGGGTATGTTCTATCAATCTTTTCCAATGGCTCATTATTGGTGGAAAAAGAGATCAAACTCTCGCTCCAATACATGCTGGCCCCTGAATTCGTTCTGACTTTGGCAATCTCTAATGATCCATCGGTTCGAAATTGAAAAGTAGTGTTCGTTTGATAGCTCAAAAGCACATCTTCAAATTCATAGGTTATTTCACCTGATCGATTATAAACCTCCATTTTCTTTCGATCATCCTTCCAGGGAAATTCACGGACGGAAACCCGCCCATTATCAGTATAATAATGAATGTTGTCATCAACTTTAGTTGTCGGAACGGTTGGTTTTACCTTTTTGTCGGGCTTTTTTTCTTGCTCCCCGATTTTATCAAGCGTTCGAACCTCCACTTTCAAATCTGTTTTGGCATCAGGAATTTCACTCTGCATTTCAACCAGGACGGTATCCTTTTGATAGATTGTGTCATGAACAATGACCACTTCAGGTTTTGATTCAGAATGAATTGATGAATTGCACGAAAGCATCATCACGATAGGAATTGTCAGTATTAAATAGTGTCTCATGGAAAATTTACTCTATCAAAATTAGCAAAACGCCAAACCAAATATTCCGCCAAATTATTTTCATCGCCATCACGAAGCCGTCGCCTCTCACCTCTCACCTCTC
>JANOVT010000087.1:0-7897 GCA_031417525.1 Flavobacteriales bacterium
AGAATCGACATCCTCACCATACTTCCTCGCTTGCTGGACGGTCCATTTGCGGATAGCATACTCGAACGCGCTCAGGAAAAAGGGCTTTGCGAGATTCACATTCATAATATTCGTGACTATTCTACTGCCAAACAAAAACAAACGGACGACTATCAGTTCGGTGGAGGTGCAGGTATGGTCATGACTATTCAACCGATTGATGATCTCATCACCAAATTAAAAAGTGAAAGAGATTACGATGAAGTGATTTATCTTACTCCTGATGGAGAGCGTTTGGATCAGGGAATGTGCAATCAGTTTTCACTCAAAAAAAATCTCATCTTCCTGTGTGGACATTATAAAGGCGTCGATCAGAGAATTCGGGATCATTTTATTACTCGCGAAATTTCCATTGGTGATTATGTATTAAGTGGAGGTGAATTGGCCGCCGCAGTTTTAGTGGATAGTATCGTCCGATTGATTCCCGGCGTTTTAAACGATGAGACCAGCGCTCTCACCGATTCGTTTCAGGATAATTTGCTGGCTCCACCGGTTTATACGAGGCCGGCAGAATACAAAGGCTGGAAAATTCCAGAAGTTCTTCTCAGTGGACATTTTGCTAAGATTGAAGAATGGAGAATGAACGAAGCTATCAAAAAGACCAAAGAACGAAGACCTGATATTTTAGACTAAAGTCATGTTTGAAAAAAAATCAGAGAAAATAATTTCCAGGAAAAAATTCCTGAACAGGCAGTTGAAGTTTAGTTTTTATGCATCGGGCATGCTTGTGTTTTCACTGGCGATTGGAATTGTTGGTTATATGGCATTTGGCGATCTTGCCTTTATTGATTCACTTCTCAATGCTTCCATGATCCTCACAGGTATGGGGCCTGTGAATCAAATGATCACAAATGGTGCGAAAATTTTTGCTTCATTCTATGCGATATATAGTGGTGTAGCTTTTTTAACCATGATTGGTGTTTTTATCGCTCCGATCATTCACCGCTTCATGCACAAAATTCATCTCGAAGATTAACCAAACTATTTTTGAAGTATGAATTCGATTCCTCTGGCTGAAAGATTGCGTCCAAAATCGCTCGACGATTATTTGGGTCAATCACATCTTGTAGGTCAGGGCGCGGTGTTGAGAAAAGCAATCGAAAGCGGAAATCTTCCGAGTATGCTTTTTTGGGGACCACCTGGCGTAGGGAAAACAACTCTCGCGTTTATTATTTCACAAACACTTAAACGACCATTCTATACACTTAGCGCTATCAACAGTGGTGTAAAAGATGTGCGTGATGTCATTGAGAAAGTGCAGAATCATGGAATGTTTGGTAAAGGTGCGATTCTATTTATCGATGAGATCCATCGCTTTTCAAAGTCACAACAAGACTCATTGCTCGGTGCAGTTGAAAAGGGCATCGTGACATTGATTGGTGCAACGACAGAGAATCCTTCTTTCGAAGTGATCTCCGCATTGTTGTCACGTTGCCAGGTGTATGTGATGAAACATCTTGAAAAGACAGACCTGGAAAATCTCGTTCAAAAAGCATTGGCCGATGATGAAGAATTGCGACAGAAAAAGATAACTGTGGACGAGTATGAGGCACTTCTCAGATTGAGTGGAGGTGATGCACGGAAGCTCTTGAATATTTTAGAGCTGGTGGTTTCTCAATTACAGATCGAAGAGCACATCACCAATGAAGTGGTGATGAATATCGTGCAACAAAACCTCGCGATGTATGATAAGAGCGGAGAGATGCACTATGATATCATTTCTGCTTTCATCAAGAGTCTGCGGGGCAGTGATCCGAATGCCGCCGTTTATTATCTCGCGCGTATGGTCGAAGGTGGCGAAGATCCCAAGTTCATTGCACGACGAATGTTGATTCTCGCGGCAGAAGATATTGGATTAGCAAACCCAAACGCGTTGCTGATGGCTGATGCCACTTTTCGTGCAGTAGAAAATATTGGCTGGCCGGAAAGCCGAATCATCTTAAGTGAATGTGCTATTTATTTGGCCACTTCGCCTAAAAGCAATAGTGCTTATATGGCAATTGAAAGCGCATTGTCTTCTGTTCGACAAAATGGTAACTTGTCTGTTCCTCTTCACATTCGGAACGCACCTACAAAACTGATGAAGGATCTTGGCTACGGCGCCAGTTATGAATACGCGCATTCGTACGCGGGGAATTTTGTCTATCAAGAATTTTTGCCAACTGAAATTTCCGGTACTTCTTTTTATAAACCTGGAAATAATCCGAAAGAAAATCAAGTAGAGGAGTGGCTCAAAAGTTTGTGGGGGGAGAAGTATAAAACTGTCTAATTTGAAAATTTGATAATTTGAAAATTTGATGATGTGGCGATGTGCTGATGTGCTGATGTGGCAATGTGCTGATGTGCTAATGTTGCGATGTGATAATGTGCTGATGCGGCAATGCGGCGATGCGCTGATTTGATGATTTGATGATTTGAAAATGAAGCGGGCAGAGGCTTGGATATCACCTTGCTAATATTTTCAAATTATCTAATTGCATCCCCGCTCATTGTCACATTAGAATACAATCCAACAGCAAATTGTCACATCAGCACATTATCACATCGCCGCATCAGCACATTATCACATCATCACATTATCACATTATCACATCATCACATCATCACATTGACTAGTTGTTTATTGATCTTTTTCGCTATTGCGGGACCTTCATAAATAAATCCGGTATAAACTTGAATGAGATCTGCACCGGCATTCAATTTTTCGATAGCATCTTCAGGAGTGTGAATTCCACCAACTCCAATGACCGGGAATGCGTTTTTCGATTTGTTTTTCAAGTAACGAATGACTTCGGTGGATTTTTCTGTTACAGGTTTTCCACTCAAACCACCTGCACCAATTTCTGCTATCACGTTCGCTGGAGTTTTTAATCCTTCACGAGAAATAGTCGTGTTCGTGGCAATTACTCCTGCGATTCCGGATGAAGCAACAATTTCAATGATGTCATCCAACTGTTCAAAAGTGAGATCCGGTGCTATTTTGAGCAGTATCGGTTTTGGTTTTGAATAGAGCAGATTCTTTTGTTGCAGCGTAAGAAGAATATGTAAGAGAGGTGCTTTTTCCTGCAATGCCCGCAAGCCCGGTGTATTCGGCGAACTCACATTCACCACGAAATAGTCAACGACTTCATGCAATGCTTCAAAGCATTTCATGTAGTCTGAAAGAGCATCTTCATTAGGTGTCGTTTTGTTTTTGCCAATATTACCTCCTATGATGATCTTGGATTTTCTTCTACGAAGTTTTTCCGCAGCAGCAACAGCACCACTATTATTAAAGCCCATTCTATTGATGAGTGCTTCGTCTTCCGGAAGTCGAAATAGTCTTGGCTGATCATTGCCTGGCTGGGCAACCGGAGTCACTGTTCCGATTTCGATGAAGCCAAATCCAAGACATTCCAAAGCATCTACCCAACGCGCATCTTTATCAAAGCCTGCTGCAAGTCCTACCGGATTCGGGAACTCAAGACCAAATAAATTTTTGTGAAGTGCACTATTTTTTACTTCATGTGAAGACCGGAGGATCGACTTCATTCCTGGGATTTTACAGATTGCATTGAGCCACCACATGGCGGTATAATGCGCTTTTTCGGGAGATAAAAGAAAAAAAAGTGGCTTGAGAAAAAGTTTGTACATGCGTTGTGCAACTGGTCTGCGAATGTAATCAGCCATTCTACTTATTTGAAAAAGTTGTAGTTGAAGTGTTCCGTGATCGGCATCATTGACATTATGAAATCATGAAAATATCCGTTGAAAACTCTGTTCATATATGAAATCATTGATGCTTTCAAAGGTTGGATGACACGAATAGTTTTGAATGGCAGAAATCGTAACCTAAAAAGAACACGTATGCTAACGATTTTCGGAAGAAAAAAAATAACGACAGAAAGAGCGGCTCATATCTTCTCTCATAATATCATCGAAACAGTGGAGTCTGGTTTTGCAGACCTTGCAGGCTTTATCAATGACTCTCCTGAGTTTGTGGTAGATCCTGAAATTCAATCTGAGGATTTTGGAAAATTCCTCATGATTGTGATTGCCGGTAATTTCAGTTACATCACTCAACACTACAGCGATGGTCAGGATACAGAAATCATCGATTTCTGCGTACAGAAACTCGCGCCCGCATTTGAAATGACGCCTACCGAATTTACACTCAAAGTAAAAGAGTATAAAGATTGTATGGCCCGCGCTAATCATCCTTCCAAAAACATCATCTACGCCATGTCCAAAGGCGTATTTTTCAAATACAACCTCAGTGATTATCAGGAAGAGTACTTCCGTCAGATGAAAACTCCTAATCCGATTTTTATCAAAAATCTGGATGAGTTGATGAAAAATTTCCTTTGGGATTGGGAAGTATTCAATGACAAATACAAAGTCGTTTCAGCCAATCAGGCCTGACTTTTTGTGAATCAAATAAATGAAAACAATGGGGGTCGCCGTAAGGAGGCCTTTTTTGTTGGGTTTCACGCATAATGGAATTAGCGGATTTAGGAATTCGAAGAAACATCGATTCCTGTCATTCAAGAATTCAAGATTCAAAGATTCAACCATAGCTCATATCCAATTTGAATATTTGAATCTTTAAATTATTGAATAATAATGTAGTTTTCCGCAATCTCTGTCCTCAGACTTCTGACCTCTGTTCTCTGCACTACGATTCAAACCCCCGCTCACTCTCCCGCCGAAGGTCTTTGTCCTTCGTATCCGAGCGTTTGTCGCCAACATTTTTTCCTTTTGCCAGTGAAATATCCAGTTTTGCAAAACCTTTCTCGTTGATGAACAATCGGGTAGGCACAATCGTGATCCCCGCATCACGCAACTTGCGATCAATCTTGCGTAATTCAATTTTATTCAGTAGTAATTTTCGTTCATTGCGCTCTTTATGCTGACTGTAACCAGCATTTGAGTAAGTACCGATGTACATATTCACAACAAAAAGTTCTCCGTCACGCATCTTGCAATAAGCATCGCCGATATTGGCTTTCATGGCACGAATACTCTTGATCTCCGATCCGGTCAAAACAATACCCGCGGTAAATTCTTCTGTCAGAAAATACTGATAACCTGCTTTTTTATTTTTGATTTCAACCGTTGCCATATTGCTCTTTTCCCTTCATGATATCAATCAGTTAAGGGCGCGCAAAATTAGAGCAATCATTAGGTTATTGTGAGGTTTGATTGTAATGACACTTTTTTTGATCTCATGCGTACAAATAATATGATGTCAATTTAAGCATCTGCATTTACATTCACCCGCCCATGAATGCTCACGTTTCTTCAGCTAACCGGAAAAACAGAGTGGAATATTTTTTTCCCATTCAGTTGCTCTTATTGCACCTGAAGAAGAATCAATTGTTGCTTTTTATTTGGCTCTTTTTCTTTGGGATCATTACCGGAGGAATAGGGAAGGGCATTGGCGTTCCGCAACAGTTTCTGGTACCCGAATACCTCGGAGCAACCGGACTTATTTCATTTGCGATTTTAGGTTTTGCTTTCGGCGGATTCATCAGCGGTTTTAATCTCTACACATACATTATGCATGGATACAGGTTTCCATTCATAGCTACGCTGAGCAAGCCATTTCATAAGTTTTGTATCAATAATTTTATGCTGCCGGGTTTATTCCTGCTGACCTATATTTTCTTCAGCGCTAAATTTCAAATTGAAAAGGAACTCATTCCACCATTCAAAGTAGTACTCAATCTGTTGAGCTTTTTTGCAGCACTGACTGCGTTTCAGACTTTGTCCTATCTCTATTTTCTTCATACAAATAAAGTAGCTGATGCTTACGGACGAGGAAGGAAAAGAAGTGAGAAGGAAAAAGAGAATTCTCCTGTGGATACTCCCATTCATCATCCCATTAAATGGGTGAGGGAGAGGCTTGTTACCAGACGCTGGTATGTGGAAACCTATCTTTCTTCTTACCGAAGAATCAGTCTGGCGAGGGAGAGCAATCACTACAGCAGGGAAGTCCTTGAGAAAGTATTTGCACAAAATCACATCAACGCCTCCCGTTTTGAAATTGTGTTGTTGTTTTCTTTTCTCTTGTTAGGCTCATTGCGCTCTGTCGAAATTTTTATCATACCTGCTGCTGCAAGTACCATGTTGTTTTTCACGATGATGATCATGGTGGTGAGTGCGTTGCATTCATGGCTGCGCGGCTGGACAGTCACTGTTTTTATCATTTTTCTGCTTCTGCTGAATTCATTTTACGCCAATCTGAAGTTTTTCAGATCATCGACTAAGGCTTATGGAATGAACTACAATGCACCTCATCCGATCTACGATCCGTTGCAACTCATTCCGGACAGAGATCGATTGAGTAGAGATGAAGCAGCTACAGTAGCGATTTTAGATAAGTGGAAACTTAAAACCGGTGAGACATCTGATTTTTCAAAACCTAAATTGATTATTCTCAATCACAGTGGTGGCGGTTCGAGATCTGCCCTGTGGACAATGAAATCGTTGGCATACGCCGATAGCATTTCCGGTGGAAAAATCCTGAATAACACCGTTATGATGACGGGTGCATCGGGTGGAATGGTAGGAGCTGCTTACTTGAGAGAACTCATGTTGCAAAAGGCCTGGGGAAAGGATATTGATTTGTATGATGACATCTTTGCAGAAAAAATATCGCAAGATCTATTGAATCCAATCCTGTTGTCAGCGACCACCAACGACTGGTTCATTCGTTTCCAACATCTGAAAGACGGAGAGTATTCATACTCCAAAGACAGAGCAACGGCCTTCGAGGAACAACTCGCACGCAATACCGATAACGCATTTAATCGAAGACTTGGAGATTATACTTTACCGGAACAAGACGCCATTATTCCGATGATGATTCTTACACCTACGATTGTAAATGACGGAAGAAGACTTTTGATCTCATCGCAACCAGTGAGTTACCTGGCGAACGTATTTAACGCAAGTGGAAGTAAAAACGGTGTGCCGGAAGACATTGAGTTTTCCAGACTTTTCGAAAACAATGATGCCATGAATCTGCATTTCAGTTCTGCATTGCGCATGAATGCCACGTTTCCTTATGTGATGCCCATGACTACTTTGCCTAGTGATCCTGAGATTGAAGTATTGGACGCAGGTGTCCGTGACAATTTTGGTCTGAAAACCACCATGCAGTTTTTGTACACGTTCAGACAATGGATCAATGCCAATACAAGTGGTGTCATCATTCTACAAGTGCGCGATTTACCTAAGAACAAAGACCTGAGCGAGCGTTCGCAAACGTTGATGAGCAAATTTTCTGGTCCGATTGGTGGCATTTATGGCAATATCACCAAGACACATGATTACAATAGTGAACAAGCGTTGAAGTTTTTACAAGGCTGGTTTGGCGAACGTGTGCACCTCGTAACTTTCGAGTTGGAGCAGGATAGAAACACACACATTTCGCTCAGCTGGCATCTCACCAAATCAGAAAAAAATCAAATCGAACGAGCAGTCTTTGATCCTTATTTTCAGGGTGAGCTCAATCGGTTGCTGGGGTTGATGAAACACTAAAGGTTTTGTGTTCCTGACTTTTAGTAGGCCGAAACCTTTATCTCAAAAGCTCCACACTACCTTGAAAAGTTTGTTCGGACTCGGTGCACTCCAATTTATAAATAAGCGTGAAATAGTAGACGCCTTCAGGAGATTGGGCTCCATTTTCTGATCCGTCCCAAGCGTTAGAAACATTCGTACTCGCAAAAATCACTTGTCCCCAACGATTGAAAATCTTCAAATTCCATTCATTGATTTCTTGTGATTCGGATGGAAAAACTGGTTTGAACCTATTGTTTTTTGCATCGCCATTCGGCGTAAAAATATTGGGCATCACAATACTTCTTTCGAGAAA
>JANOVT010000088.1:0-10962 GCA_031417525.1 Flavobacteriales bacterium
CTTTTTTTGATTCGTTAATATCCGGGCCAAGTACTTTAATGCCCATTCGTTTACACTCCTCCATAAAGAAGGTTATCTTTTCAATATTGCCCGCATGGTTTAGTACGGAAGCCATATAGTCTGCCGGGTAGTTCGCTTTTAAATAGGCAGTTTGATAGGCCACATAAGCATAACAAGTAGAGTGAGATTTATTAAATGCATATTGAGCAAATGCTTCCCAGTCTGTCCAGATCTTTTCAAGCTTGTCTGCCGGATGACCATTCTTATTGGCGCCTTCGACAAACTTTCCTTTCATTTTATCAAGAACTTCTTTTTGTTTTTTTCCCATCGCTTTTCTCAGTACGTCGGCTTCTCCTTTAGAAAATCCTGCGAGCTTTTGCGAAAGCAACATTACCTGCTCCTGATAGACAGTAATACCATATGTATCCTTCAAGAATTCTTCCATTACAGGAAGATCATAAGTGATGGGTTCCAATCCATTTTTCCTTTTGACGAAAGAAGGAATGTATTCGAGAGGTCCCGGACGATACAAAGCATTCATCGCAATGAGATCTTCAAACACCGTGGGTTTGAGATCCTTCATATACTTCTGCATACCGTCACTTTCATATTGGAAAATGCCGACTGTATGTCCCTTCTGGAAAAGTTTGTAGGTCAATTCATCATCAATCGGAATCGCTTCGATATCGATATCCAGATCATGTCTTTGTTTGATGATCTTCAATGCGTCTTTGATCAGCGTGAGCGTTTTTAATCCGAGAAAGTCCATCTTCAACAAGCCCGCGCTTTCAACTACCGAGTTGTCGAATTGCGTACACCACATGGCACTGTCTTTCGCTGTTGCTACCGGAACATAATTCGTAATCACATCCGGAGTGATGATCACACCGCATGCGTGGATACCGGTGTTGCGCACAGAGCCTTCGAGAATATTCGCCATGCGAAGTACTTTCCCTTCATGACTATCCTCTTTGGAAATTTCGCGGAGGCGTTTTGCATTTTGCAAATCATCGCCATTTAATTCCTGTCCTAATTTTTTATCGTCCCATGAAAGAATATCGCTGAGATCTTTTGTATCGGGCATCAACTTCGCGATGCGATCTGAGTCGGGCAATGGCAACTCGAATACGCGACCCGCATCGCGGATAGCGGATTTTCCACCCATGGTGCCATAAGTGATAATCTGAGCCACCATGTTGGCGCCATATTTTTTGCGCACATAGTCGATCACTTTATCACGACCTTCATCGTCGAAGTCGATATCGATATCGGGCATGCTCACCCTTTCCGGATTGAGGAAACGCTCAAACAGGAGCTGGTAGCGGATCGGATCGACATTCGTGATACCGATGCAATATGCAACGGCACTTCCCGCAGCAGATCCACGACCAGGACCAACACTCACTCCCATGCTTCGTGCCTCGTTGCAGAAATCCTGCACGATGAGGAAATAACCCGGATAACCGGTGTTGGCGATAGTCGCCAATTCGAAGTCGAGACGTTCGCGCAATTCATCGGTGAGCTCACCATAACGTTTCGCGGCACCTTCGTAAGTCAAGTGACGCAGGTAATTATTCTCTCCGCGTTTGCCACCATCAGCAACATCTTCCGCATCCAAAAATTCGTGCGGAATATCGAATTTCGGAAGCAAAACTTCGCGCGACAATTTGTAGAGTTCGCATTTATTTGCGACTTCGATAGTGTTAGAAATTGCAAGCGGCAGATCACTGAAAAGCTCCTGCATTTCCTGCGGCGTTTTCAAATAATATTTATCATTCGGAAGACCATAACGGAATTCACGACCACGTTTGCCAATGTATTTTTTCGGACGCGAAACGTATTCACCTTCTCGCACACAAATCAACGCGTCTTGTGCTTCACTGTCGGCCTGACGTGTGTAATAAGATGAATTGGTTGCAACATATTTGACATTGTATTTTTCACAGAAACCGAGCACGACTTTATTCACGTGGTCTTCTTCTTCCAAACCATGACGATTCAATTCAGCATAAAAATCATCACCGAAATTATCCTTCCACCAAACAAAAGCCTCTTCCGCTTTTTCTTCCCCTTCATTGAGAATTTTGTATGCCACTTCACCATACACACCACCGGAAAGAATGATCAGATCTTCTTTGAATTCTAGAATCGTATTGCGATCGACACGCGGCACATAATAAAAACCCTGCGTGTGTGCGATGGATGAAATTTTCGCCAGGTTGTGATAACCTTTTTTCGTTTTAGCTAAAACAGGAATCTGAAAACCATTGTCCTGATTCTTTTTATCTGTAAGATCGCGGCAGATATTAAGTTCACAACCGACGATCGGTTTTACTTCTTGTTTGAGTGCAGCAGCAACAAATTGAAATGCTGCCATCATATTGCCGTGATCCGTCATGGCGATCGCCGGAACATGCCATTCCTTCGCTTTTTTAATGAGACCAGAAATATCCGATGTGCTTTGTAAAACGGAATATTGAGTATGCACGTGGAGATGCACAAATTGCAGAGGTTCATTTTCAGCATCAGCACTCAGATTCACTTCTTCCTGAATTGGCGTTGCAACCGGTGCGGGTGATTCTGCAAGTGTTGCAGGCAATTTGAAATTCGAAATTTCGAGTACCGGTGCTTCATAAACGATTTCAGAAAAATTCGATTCCGGAATTCGGATGATCTGATGTCTGATCAACTCGAAAAAACATTTTCCGGTTGCGCTCACATCGTATGCAGCATCGTGAGCTTCTTCAAACTTTTCACCGAATAATTTTAGATGCAGTTCTGTCAACGTCGGCCATTTGAATTTGCCGCCTTTACCACCCGGAATCGCACAAAAATCCGTAGCGAGTTCTTTGGTATCAAGCGATTTTTTTTCTTCCAGATAATTGGGCATTGCCAGACGCAGCAATTCACAGCCCATCACATTGATATCAAATTCGATATTGTGACCGGCGAGGTAGGTGGTCTGATTGACGTCCTCCAAAAATGCCAGCACTACATCCATCAGCGGCAGACCTTCTTTCAAAGCACGATCCGTCGAAATACCATGAATTTTTTCCGCATTAAATGGAATAGAGAAACCATCGGGTTTCACGATAAAACTTTTCGCGGAAATCAATTTGCCTTGAGCATCGTGTAATTGCCAGGCAAGCTGCACCACGCGAGGCCAATTGTTGAAATCAGTGAGCGGAGCATTCCAGTTAGTCGGAAGACCAGTGGTTTCAGTATCGAAAATGAGGAACATGTCGGGGTAATTTGAAGCTATTCACCTGTCAACCAACCAAAATGCGGTCAGACAGAATGAAAACAACGTGATTGCGAATTTACTTTCACAATCACTTCAGTTGTCGTGTTGTTGAAAAATGACATTGGATTCATAAAAACGCTCCTTTCTTTCCGATTTCGAAAATATGTGCATGAATACGAGTATTCTAAGTTTAAAACTTTCAATTCCTCGCAGATCAAAAAGATTTAGGCGCAGATTTTCGCAAAAAAAGAAACGCTTAAATAGTGGATTCGAAAACAGCTTTTCGGATTGCGCATTGCTTTAGTCATCTACTTCAAGAGTGACATTCATCATAATGTCAAGTGATAGAAAACATTGTTCTGCCATGATGTGACCGAACATATTTGCATGGTTATCCGCTACTCACAAAAACGATATAACAATTGCATGAATTTATTGTATTTCCAGAATCAACAAACGTAAGAGACGTTTATATGATATACACACATGGCATTTTGAAATTGGTTACCCCCAAACGAGAGGAAACCATATTGATTGGCCTTTAAAGGTCAAGATTTCATAGATCGTGGTGATTAGAGAAAGCCGCCTCATTTTTTTGGGCGGCTTTTTCGTTCGAATAAGCGAATAGATCCAGTGATGAAATGAAAGTGACAATGTTGACATTCCAGCCGACCAAGTGAGTATTCATAACCAGATTTCAACACGTCCACCCAAACTATAATGGAAATGTATCCATAAACAATAGAGCCATGTCATTTAAAAAACTCAGGAATCATCGCAAATTTCCTTTACTATTTAACAAAACCACGGAAGATCACAAGTCTTGTAAGAAAATCTTGCAAATGAGTTTCAAGCCGATTGTTTTAACGCTTATTCTTGTGATTGGCATAGTTTCGCTGCGCGATATTTTTAATTCATAGAACAAGGCCATTCATATTTCATGAGACCAACGCAAAAAATAGAAAGCCGATTCGAAACCATTTTCAATCATGTGAATGAAGGTATTCTGATTGCAGGAAGCGATGGTAAAATCTTACTTGCTAACCCGAAAGTGAATCAGCTTTTCGGATATGAAGACGATGAATTATTGGGATTACCGGTAGAGACACTAATTCCGAATGAACTTACACACAAACATGTCGGGCATCGTGATATGTATATGAAACACCCCACCAAACGGCCTATGGGGAAAAACATCACATTGTTTGGCAAAGCTAAAGATGGCCACAAATTCCCGGTAGAAATCAGTTTGAGTTATTATGAAACCGGAGACGCCATGTATGTCATTGGATTCATCATCGACATTTCTGAAAGATTTGCGCAACAGGAAAAAATTCAACTCATCAATGCAGAACTGAAAGCGCTCAATGAATCATTGGAGCGAAAAGTCGGTGAGCGAACTTTGGTTTTGAGAGAAGCTTTGCATGAACTTGAAAATTCGCGTGATGAATTGAGAAAGGCGCTGGAGAATGAAAAAGAGTTGAACGAATTGAAATCCCGTTTTATCTCTATGGCTTCTCATGAGTTTCGCACACCACTTAGCACTATACTTTCATCTGTGTCACTTATTTCAAAGTACGTGCTCACGGAAGAACAGGAAAAAAGAGACAAACACATTACCCGCGTTAAAAACGCAGTGAGCGGTCTCACTGAAATTCTCAATGATTTTCTTTCTATCGGTCGTCTGGAAGAAGGCAAGGCAGTTCCGAATATGGCGGATCATGATATCTGCCAGATTCTCGATGATGTTATTACAGAAGTCAATCCGATTTGTAAGGCAGGTCAGGTGATTGAATTTTCAGATGGACATGCTGTGCGCATGATGCTGGATAAACAGATGTTGCGCAATGTGATGTTCAACCTTCTTTCCAACGCAATCAAATTTTCACCCGAAAATTCGACGATTAAGGTTGGCGTCATCAAACAGGAAGATTGGATCGAAATATCGGTACAGGATTTTGGAATAGGAATATCGGAAGAGGATCAAAACAAACTGTTCGAGCGCTTTTTTCGTGCAAGAAATGCATCCAACATTCAAGGCACGGGTCTCGGTCTCCACATAGTTTTGAAATACCTGGAATTGATGAGTGGCGATATCCGATTTGAAAGTAAACTAAACGAAGGCACAACATTTTATTTTCGCATCCCCTTTAACAACAAGAACCAAACACTATGAAGAAAATTCTTTTGATCGAAGACAACAAAGATGTCAGAGGAAATACAACAGAAATACTTGAACTAGCGGGCTATGAGGTCTCCACTGCAGAAAATGGCAAGATCGGTGTTGAATTGGCTTTAAAAGAAATCCCAGATCTAATTATTTGTGACATCATGATGCCAGTATTAGATGGATACGGAGCCTTGCATTTGTTAAATAAGAATGAGAGCACGGCTGCTATTCCATTTATTTTTCTCACTGCAAAAGCCGAAAGAACAGATATGCGTAAAGGCATGGAAATGGGTGCAGATGATTATATCACCAAACCATTTGATGATGTAGAATTGCTCAACGCAGTGGAAGGCCGACTCAAAAAAGCAGAACTGATGCGACGGGAATTGCAACCCACTCAAAGTAATGTCAATCTCCTTCTGGGTCATATCGACGGCATTCAAGACATCACCAAAATTTCCGAAAAACAAATCACCAAACACTACAAAAAGAAAGATCTCATTTTTTCTGATGGCGATTCACCACTTGGTCTTTACTTATTAAATTCAGGTAAAGTGAAAATTTTCAAAAGCCATGAACTCGGCAAGGATCTCATTCTTCGTTTGTTGCAACCCGGGGAGTTTTTCGGATACATGGCATTGCTGGAAGATGAATTTCATGTCATCAGTGCAGAGGCACTGGAAGATTGTGATGTCACCATTTTCCCCTCCGAAGATTTTTATAAATTATTGACGCATCCTCAGGTGATGCAGCAATTCGTCAAACTTTTGACAGGTAATATTCAAAGCGAACAAGAAAAACTTATTGCCCTGGCCTATAGCAGTGTGCGCAAAAGAGCTGCAGAGTCGCTTCTTGAACTCCGGGCACGATATCAGGATCCCCGTTCAGACAAACCTTTTTCCATGGCTATTGCGCGGGAAGATCTGGCCAACATGGTCGGAACAGCCACTGAATCATTGATCAGGACATTGAGTGATTTCAGAGCTGAAGGCCTTATTGAAATCAGCGGTTCCAACATCACCATTGTAAATGTTCAGCGTCTGGAGCGAATGAAAAACTAAGCCGTGAACAACTTCTCTCTTTTTATGATTTAAGTCAGTCCGCCAATTGAGGCTACTCACTTTTATTCATGCAGACCCTTGGGACTTTTGAGACCTAAAGTGTCCGGTCATGAAAACTATTTTAGCGACTACAGATTTTACCAAGTCCTCTCTGGGTGCTGTGCGATATGCTGCACATCTGGCATCGGAAACCGGCGCAAAGCTGCTTGTTTTACACGCCACATTTATTCCTGTCATAAGTGATTCCTATTTTGATATGCGAATTACATTGGATGAACTCAAGAAAGAGGATGACAAAAGTCTGGAGAAAATTGTTGGTGAACTTCAAAACGAATTCGGACCTGAACTAAAAATCAATAAAAAACTTCAAGTTGGCTACAGCAATGAAATAATCAGAAGAACTGTAGAGAGTGGTGAAATTAGTCTGGTAGTGATGGGAATAGCACATACAGATAAATTCAGTGAAGTTGTTTTTGGAAGTACATCCACTGCGATGGCCGGAACACTAAGTTGTCCGTTGCTCATTATTCCTGATGGTGCTAAATACAAACATTGGAAAAGCATCGCATTCGCTTTTGATCAGAAAAACATTCCAACCGGTACAGGCCTTCTTGGACTCAAAGAACTCATCACAATTTTTGGTGCAAAACTGCGCTTTGTGAATGTGATGGACAATATATTTGATGAAGGCGATGACAGCAGCTTAAAACCGCTTTACAAACTTTTTAAAGATCAGGACATAAAAACTGTCTTCCTTAAACACCTGCCGAATATGACAGCAGAAATTCTAATGGATTGGGTCCGCAGACATAAAGTGACTGCCATGGTATTGGTTGCAAGAAAACATAACCTGCTCTGGAAAATGTTCAATGAACGAATGACCAAAAAAGTTGTTTTTCACTCCAAGGTTCCTGTATTAATTTTATCAGAAAAAAAACAACATTAATCAAAGCCTCATCAGACATATATGCCATTTATAACATCGACACTCATGAAAATTGAAATAATTGGATCCCGGCCAATTTTAGCTATACAGCAAGAATTCAATCGCGTTTTTCCATTCTTGAAAATTGAATTCTTCACTCGCTCTCACACGAAAGGGAAGCCAACTTCTGCAAAATTCATTGTAAAACCGGGTAAGTTTTTACGGGATTTTGGTGTTCCGGAAAATCAAGCTGAATTGGAAATTACCGGTGACACCACAGTCTTCGAACTTGAAAAAACATTCCGTGAACGTTTTTCACTCAATGTTCAGGTCTTTCGCAAATCAGGTCGGATCTGGTTGGAAACAACTGCCACAGACGATTGGACATTGGATTCGCAAAATGAACAGGGAAAAGAACTGACAGAAGGTTCTTATGACAAAGGCGAATTACCCGATTACCACGAACAGGAATAAGAAGTTATGGCGCAACTCAAAAACGAAACAATAGAAGCTTGCCACCACTGTGGTGAGTTGTGTAATTATTTTCGATAAAAAACTAACCTTCGCCCAATTCTCCATTCTCAATTATTCGATAGAATAAGAAATCGCCCGATACTGCACATCCGTTCCGGAAGTCTGTGACCCTTGCGTATTGAGATTGGTCGCCTGACGGAAAACCATACCGACACCATCAGCGTAAATTTCAAAAATGTTTTGATTATCGACCAGGTTGACATTATTCAACTCTACGACTTTTAGTGTTTTGGGAAATTGTAAAATCCCCACGTCATAAAATTGATTCACTTGAACACTTTTGTATTCCTGTGCCGGGAAATTATTCATCGCATTTCCATTCCATGAATTACCTTCCTTGAGAGGAAACATGAGTTTGATATAGCGCACATTTTCAACCACCTTTTCGGCTGTGCTCGTCGTTCGCTTTTGCGACCAGACATCGATCAGGACCCATGGCTGATTATTACTATGCCGGTAATATCTACTGATCTTGTTGGCAGCTTGATTCACCTCATCCGTATATGCTTCCGTCAGTTCTTCTTTAATCTGATAATGAAAAGTGGTATCAGTAATTCCATAGTAGGTGGAGTCCACTTCATAAATGATAAAACTTCCGACCTTATTTGGAAAAAATGAGTAGCCAAGATCAATCGTAGAAAGATCTTGCTCTTTTTTGCATGACAAAAACAGCACAATAGCGACAACAAAGAGGACTTTTTGCTTCAAAGTGAACACTGATAAGGTCTAAACGATGCTAAAGTAATAAAAAAAAATTCCAAAAAGCAATAATGACAATCAGTGGGAGAAAAAATCCGATGATTGGTGGGGATTGGGGGGATGGAGGGGAGAGGCGAGAGGCGCGAGGCAATGATTGTAGGGGCAGAAAATTTTCTGCCCCTACAATCATTGCCATCCAGACGAAATTTTCTGCGCTTATGATTGGGCGCGGCGGAAGTAACTACTTCGCCGCTTGTCGCGTCTTCACCAACTTCCCATCCGACCATTCCTCTATCCTGTCTATGCTGCCGTTTTCACGATAGTAGATCACTTCACCTTCTAACTTGTCGGCCAAGTAATCGCCATGCATTCTGATCTGAGTGCCATCGAGTTTTTCGCGATACACAATGCCTGCTTCCTGATCCTCTTTCGTACCGGGTACTTGCACGTAAGCTCCTTTGTCGTACCACTCAGTAAAGGGTCCGGATTTTTTGCCGTCTTCATAGGTGTATTCACTCTTCGGAATTCCGCTATCATAGTATTCCTTGATCGTTCCGTTGTCGTATCTGCGTTTTACTTCTGCTCCTTTTTTATACAATACTCCCACTTTTGGCGAACCATCTTCATGGTTGAAATACCACATGCCGTCCTGTGTGCCTCGGTAGTATTTCCCTTCGCAATCGACATTGCCGGATTCAAACCATGCTTTGTATGCACCATTCTTCTCGTCCATCTGGTAAGTACCCTCTGCCCTCTTCTTCCCGTTTTCGTAATACTCTGTGAATGGTCCGTTCTTTTGACCCCTTTTATATTCCTCCACTTTTAATGTTTTTCCACCGGGATAGAAATATTTGCAGGTACCATCCAGCAAACTGTCTTTAAAATTTTCATCGGAAATAAGCGCACCATCCACATTCCATAGTTTCCAATTGCCTTCTTTTTTCTTCTTGATAAATTTCCCCTGCGTCATGGGTGTTTGGCCATCCACATGGTAAAATGTGGCTTCCACAATGGTCGTGTCCTGCACATAATTCATGGTCGCCATCAATTGACCCTCGGGATAAAAACGATCCCACGAACCGATCGGAACACCGTTTTGGTAATTCCCTTTGTAAAGTAAATTTTTGGTGTCCTTCCACTGTTGTACCCACAGTCCGTCGCGTTTGCCTTTTTTGTCCACCTTATTGAAATCCACTCCGGGCTTGCCTTCCGGGAAAACAGTACCCGGTTGGGCATTGGACAAAATGATTGAAAATGAAAAAAGAATCGAAAGGAAAAACTTCATGGTTTATAGAAATAATAAAAACGAATTGGCAAAGATGGTGCCTTCATGAAGAAAGCGAATGTCTGTGCGTAATTCGTTTGCAATTGTGCATAAGAACGCCTGTTGTACAGAGAAAATTGCTTCTTAATTTTGCCCGCCTTTCAGGCAGTCTGCAAAATGATGCAGGGTGTGATTGAAAGCCAACCAAAAACAAATTCAGAAAGATGAAAGTAACCGTAGTAGGTGCAGGAAATGTGGGCGCGACCTGTGCTGATGTATTGGCTCAACGCGAGATAGCCAATGAAGTCGTGCTCGTGGATATCAAACCAAATTTTGCGGAAGGCAAAGCTCTCGATATCTGGCAGACCGCACCGATCAATTTGTATGATACGCGTACCATCGGCAGTACCGACGATTACAGCAAAACAGCTGATTCGGAAGTAGTGGTGATCACATCCGGCCTACCACGCAAGCCGGGGATGAGCCGCGATGACTTGATCGCAACCAATGCCGGCATCGTAAAAACGGTGACTGAAAATGTGATCAAATATTCGCCGAATGCGAAGATTGTAGTGGTAAGTAATCCACTCGATGTGATGACTTATTGCGCTTACCTCACAGCGAAAGTAGACCCAAGCCGCATCATCGGGATGGCCGGCATTCTGGACACAGCTCGCTACCGCGCATTTTTAGCAGAAGCTTTGAACTGTTCACCAAAAGACATCCAGGCAGTGTTGATGGGCGGACATGGTGATACCATGGTACCACTTCCACGCTACACCACAGTTGGTGGCATTCCGGTAACAGAATTGATTGAAGAAGATAAATTGAATGCGATCGTGGAGCGCACCAAAACAGGTGGCGGTGAAATAGTAAACCTTCTCGGCACATCGGCATGGTACGCACCAGGAGCTGCAGCAGCACAAATGGTAGAAGCGATCGTTCGCGATCAGAAACGCATCTTCCCATGTTGCGTTTGGCTACAAGGCGAGTACGGACTGAAAGACATCTTCCTTGGTGTTCCGGTAGTTCTTGGAAAAGGCGGTATTGAAAAAATCATCGAAC
>JANOVT010000089.1:0-5816 GCA_031417525.1 Flavobacteriales bacterium
TTATTTTTTTGGTTTTTCAACCATGGACTATTGCAGTGAAAGAAAGCAAAGAGGAGTAAAGGAAAGTATCAAATACATTCGCAAACTCCGTTTTACTGCGATTGGAAATGGGACTGTCTTCTCGCTTCTATTTTTGATTCCTTTCATGGGTGTGAGTTGCGGCACTATTATCTGCACTGTTGCGGCATCGCTTTCTGTGCATGAAATCGATTCTGTTACCGAACGTATCCGCCCGATGAAACAGGAAAATCAAAACAGAAAATTAAGCCAATAGAAGCTATCAACGGACAAGTAATGACTGATTCATTACCTGCAGACCTGAGATAAAGGAGATGGTGTAAAAACCTTTTGGAAGATCTTCCAGATCAACTGTTGGAACGCGGGGAAGAATATTTCGCACCAACCTTCCACTTGCGTCACGTATGATAATTTGAGTGATTGCAGCGTCACTATTGTTCTGAACGTAGATCCAATTCTGAGCGGGGTTTGGAAAGAAAAAAACATCAAGATTTTGGTCACGTGATTCGCCTTCGTCTGAGGTAGGATAAAGTCCTTCGAGCCGGTCAGACTGAAAGGAGAAGGGGTCAAGGTATTCATTCAGTTTTGTCCAGTTCGATGAAATCGTGACAAAGTGATCTTCACCATTCGCATCACAATCCGTATTGCCTCCGACGAACATGCCAATCAAATTCATATCGTTGTCAAAAAGAGGACTTCCAATGCTGCCCTGAAATGTTCCTCCCTCGACAGCAGTTTCTAAGCTCTGAGTTTCATGTCCATTCAATTCGGAAGAAGTAAGCGTACCAGTGTATGCAGCATAGCTCTGGGGAAGCCCCAATGCATGCTGCAGACAGATGTAATCCGAAGAATTTTCGACGTTCACCAAACGCCATCCGCTATAAAATGCTCGCCAGCTATTTTGGGGCGTACCTCTAAGTTTTAGCAGAGAGATGCCTAGTTCCATATCCGTTTCCAATACGAAAGCTCCGCATATCGCTGAATTAGTGCAGTTCACATTGTTTCCGGCACACCGATTTCCAGTGACATCGAATAAAAAAATCCACGAAGATGGATTACCTTGGAGTGCATGTATGGAAGTCATTACATATGGAGTTCCGTCATTCGATGTATTGTTCAACAATGTTGCGGTGGCAATGCGCTGTCCATCATCCACGATCATCATGAGAACCGATGAAGAAACATTAACCATATCACTGCTGAATTGCGCCGGATCAAGCAATTCCAGACATCCGTTCTGCTGCATGACTTCCGCTTCACGAATATTTCTGTAAGACCTTGAAACCTGAAGCAAACTGAATTCACCGTTTCCGCGATAAGCATAGGGCTCATAGTATTCGATGATGATTTTAGATCCTACAACCGGAGGTGTACTAAGCGGAAGGGTTGTGTTATTAGCGGAATTCAAAGGTCCAATAAAATCCTGATGGTCTTCCGAATAGATATAAAGTCTTGCACCTCTGGGCAATTCTAGATGTGAAAAAGTAAGACCAACGGCAAGGGCATTTTGACAATCCAGTCCAAGAACCCAGATTCGATCCCCATTCTGCAAATTTGACCACTTCCCTGCATTGTCGGGCGAGAAATCAACTTGCTGAGCAAGTGCAAAGCGATATGGAAGCGATTTATCCGGTTGAGACTCATCTTCGGCAAGCAATGCATCAACGTCGAGAGCAGGAATTGTTTTCCAAACAGAATGTGTAACGAGATCTGCTCCGATATTCCAGGATACCGGTGTACCTTCACGTTCCAACTGACCGAACAAAACTTCAGTAGAGAAGAAGGTCAATATGATTAAAATTTTGCCAGTCAATGTTCAGGTTCTGATAATTTGACTCAAGATGATGACTTAAAGTTGCAAGCTAATGTAGACATTTCCACGATATGCTTACCATACCAATAAAAAAAAAGCTGTCAGGCAACAGTTCATTGAAAAACTGTATCTATAGAATAAGAACTAAAAATCCACACCATGAAAAAGATTTGGCTGTTGTTCATCATGTTGAGCAATTCAATTTTAAAGGGACAAGACTGCGTTGATCCTGAACTCATCAATGCTGATGCAATATGTCCGATGGTATTCGCTCCGGTATGCGGATGCAACGGAATCACTTATGACAATAGTTGTTATGCAATCAATCTGGGTGGTGTTACTTCCTGGGTGGATGGTGCTTGTTCCGGGCAGACTGGCTGTATAGACATGAGTGCGCTGGACTTCGGCCTGTGTGATATGTTTTTAGGGTATGCCTGGAATGGCAGCGGATGTGTTCCTATGAGTGGATGCGGATAAGTCATTGGCAACATCGATTATTATACGAATTTTTACCAAAACATGTCTGAATGTTTTTCGACTTGTGGTATCCACTCGACTGATTGTATCAACGGGTGGCAAATTGAACAAGGATATCTGGTTGACTGCTTTGATTTGTTCGATCCGGTGTGTGGTTGTGATGGTAATACATATTCCAGCTCATGCTTCGCATTTTATACCGGCGGCGTTACAACCTATTCAATGGGTGAATGTGGATCATCAGATTGCCAAATTATTCCTGACTACATTGACTTTGGTGAATGCGCCATGCCTCTGGGTTGGGCGAACACTCAATCAGGATGTATTCAAAAAAGTGGTTGCAGTTATCTCGGTCAAAATGGATATGACTACACATCATTCTTTTATCCGGAAGAAGCCATGTGTTTGAGTGCCTGTGGAGAAATACCTATTGAAAGTTGTGAAAACTTAAGCCTCATTGATTTCGGTCCTTGCGATATGTGGCTCGGTTATGCCTGGAATGGCACTTCATGCTCGGGCATGAGCGGTTGCGGATACATTGTTGGAGAAGTTGACTATACAGGCAATTTTTATTCTGAATTGAACGACTGTCTGAACGCTTGCGCAAATCTTGAAACATCTTGCATCAATCAATGGCAAATTGAACAGGCAAATCTGATGGATATGATGTGTCCTGATATCTATGCACCTGTTTGTGGCTGTGATGGTAATACCTACAACAATTCTTGCGAAGCGTTCTGGTACGGAGGTAACAGCACGTTTTCTGATGGTGTGTGTGATGACACTTTGTGTTTCGTCATTCCAGCCAATGTCAATTTCGGGCTTTGTGAAATGCCATTAGGCTGGGCATTGACTGATACCGGCTGCGTAATGATGAGTGGCTGCAGTTACACTGGACAAAATGGTTATGATTATAGTGACTACTTTTTTGATTCTTCCTATGAGTGCGGTGGTCAATGTATTTCTGATGTTGTTCTAGGCTGCGTTGATAGCACTCTGATTGATTTGACAGTATTCTGCATCACCCTTTTTGATCCTGTTTGTGGCTGTAACAACATTACCTATTCAAATTCTTGCGTGGCTACGTATTATGGTGGTGTTACGTCCTGGACTGCCGGCGAGTGCATCACTGGTATAAACCAAATTTCTGAAACACAGATCAGTATCTATCCTAATCCCACAGAAGGCGAGATCTTCATTCAATTTGCTTCAGAAATTGCAGGTGAAATAAGTGTGAGCGATATGTCAGGTCGGTTGATCATTTCACAAAAAGTTGTCGGAATCAGAAATCGACTAGACATGAATTCACTTTCTCCGGGTATCTATGCGATAACCGTTCATGCAGTGAATGGCAGCAGCATTCACAAACAAATCATCAAACAATAATTGATTATAAACTCTTACAAAAGGCGGAAATTCTCCGCCTTTTTTTATGATTTCAGATACGCATCAATCACATCGAGCACTGAAGGATATGTATTCTGTTTGACAATCAACAATTCGTCTTTCTTCAGCCAACGCGCATCTGTAATTCCTTCCAATAACTGAGGTTCCGGGACCTTAGATCCGGCATACGCCATTTGATACCATACTGTTGCTTTAAGCATGGGCTCCCCCTTCTGAATATAAGTGTGCCAGGTTGTACACAATTGTCGAATAGGTTGAAGTTGAAAAATGGAACACTCCTCTTCGACTTCCCTCAGTGCACCTTCCGGTATACTCTCACCTTCTTCAACTTTCCCTTTTGGCAAATCCCATTTATCTAAACGATAGATAAAAAGGATCTCATGCCTGGGATTGACAACCAACCCGCCAGCAGCTTGCACAAATTCGAACTGGTCAAAAAATGATTTCCAACAATTCTCAACATCATCACAAAGAATATAAATCGCCTTTGCACCTTTACTTATAGCACTTTCAATGAATAGTGTATTTGATTTTCCGGCGGAACGAAAAACTTCTATCCCCGGCGTGGCGATAATGTCAGTATTTGATACATGTGTAAAAAATACCGGGCGGTTTGCGAAATAAACTTTATAATTTTGAGCCATGCAAAATGAACAGGATGCGTTAAAAGTAGCAGAATGTCTGCTTCGGATAAAAGCTGTTGAGTTAAAACCCGATCAACCCTTCACATGGGCATCCGGATTGAAGTCGCCAATTTACTGCGATAATAGAAAGACATTGTCCTTTCCTGAAATCCGAAATTTCATACGGGATCAATTCGTTAAGGTAATTAGCAATGAATATCAAAATCCGGAAGTAATTGCCGGTGTAGCTACCGGAGGAATTGCAATAGGCGCACTGATTGCGCAAGCTTTGGACCTCCCGTTCATCTACGTAAGAAGTGAAGCCAAAAAGCATGGACTGGGAAACCAAATTGAAGGTGTATTAGAGGCCGGACAAAAAGTGATTGTCATTGAAGATCTGATTTCCACCGGCAACAGTAGTCTGAATGCCGTGCATGCCTTGCGAGAAAGAGGTGCACAGGTCGAAGGAATGATAGCCATATTTACGTACGGCTTTGATAAAGCAAAAGCAAATTTTATCGATGCCAATTGCAAATTGTCTACACTGACGGAATATGACACATTGCTGAAAGAAGCTCTTCACTCAAACTACATATCACCTGATCAACTTCAGGCTTTGCAAAGTTGGCGTAAAAACCCTGAAGCATGGAGCGCCTCTTTTCAAACAAGTCTATCCTAGGAGATACACAAAAAATTCATTCAGATTATCTCACGTTCAAAAAATAGACATTCACTTTTTTTATACACTTCAGAAACCATGACAAATATTGACAGCAAAAAAGCAGAAATTCCGGCATCGGCAAAAGAGGTGTTTGACTTTTTATCAGACATGAACAACATTGAAAAACTTTTACCTGAAGGAAGATATGCAAATTTTAAAAGTGATGGACAAAGTTGTTCTTTCAAGGTCGGTTCCTATACTATCGGTTTAAAATTTGTCTCTTCCGAGCCATACACCAAAGTAAGTTATGAAAGTGCGCAGGGCACGCCATTTCCATTTACACTTGTAGTTCATCTGGAAGAAAAAGAAAAAATAACTGTCGCACAGTTAAAAAGTGAAGCCAAGATCAATCCGTTTATGGAAATTATGGTGAAAGGTCCACTCAATGCGCTGTTTGAACATATGTCAGACAAACTGATTACCCAATTCAGTAAAAAGACGTCATAACGTTGTTGTCCAGTAAAAAGTGGTATAATCAAACCATCCTTCATCGGTGTCAAGAGAAGACCGAAGTCAGATGTCAGAAGTAAGAGGGTTAAGTCAGAACACCTGAATACTTTCACCAACCGGGCATGAAATAAACCAGACATGGAAAAAATACTCTTTTGAAAAAAACCCTTTAACCGTAAATAGGCAGTCGGATATAAAATATCATCTGTTCATGTTGCTGTGTTTGCAGTTTGATAATTTTAGACCCTGTAAGCAAAACATACACGACTTATGGGCTATAAAATTGAGTATTCAGATGATAAAGTGA
>JANOVT010000090.1:0-3310 GCA_031417525.1 Flavobacteriales bacterium
AACCTGAAACCTGGAACTTGTAACCAGAATCAAAAAACATTCAATCAAGTCGCCGATCGATCTTTTTGGAATAAAGTCTGATCTAGATCACTTATGTGATGTTTTTTATGCAGAAAAAAATGCTTGATGATACTGCCTTGATACAATCCTGCGAGATTCGGATTCTGTGAATAAGCTTCTTCCATGTCGCGCTTCTTCTTGAGCAATGAAAGATTTCTGTAAAAACTATAGTGCGCCTTTAATACGGATGTGAAATAGTTAAATCTTCCCTCTGTAATAAAACGAATGGCTGCGACACCATCAAGCAACATTCTTCGAACTAATTTAATTGTCAGATTTCCGGTACGATAATTCTTTACGATCATGTAAAGGTTGTTGCGGAAATTCAAATATGTCTTGAATGGACTTAGTCTATCGAGCGTACCACCACCATAGTGATAAACAATCGACTCACGACAAGCACCGATTTTATAGCCTCGATTTTTTAAACGCCAGCACAAATCAATTTCTTCCATGTGCGCAAAAAAGTCCTGATCCAACCCACCAACTTCTTCCCAAGCTTTTCTTTGAATAAAAAGCGCAGCACCGGATGCCCAAAAAACTTCTTCGTTTTTCACATACTGATTTTCATCCTTTTCAAATTGGTAAAAAATTCTACCCGCACAAAAGGCATACGCATCCTTGTCGATAAAACCGCCCGCTGCTCCGGCGTATTCAAACCATTCTTTGCGGTGAAAATCCAAAATTTTTGGCTGACATGCGACCATTTCCTTCTGCGATTCCATATAACGAATGACAGGATCAATCCAATTGGCAGTGACTTCAACATCCGAATTCAACAAGACGAAATATTCATTCGGAATATTTTTTAATCCGTGATTATAACCTCCAGCAAATCCATAGTTGACCGGCAATGAAACAATTTTCACTTGCGGAAAATTGGAAGTGATAAAATTGACAGAGTCGTCTTTTGAGGCATTATCGATGACATACACATCTGCCGAATCTTCGCTATGCTGCACCACAAGAGGCAAAAACTGCTTGAGGAATTTTTCACCATTCCAATTGAGGATCACAACAGCTACGCGTTTCACAGATGGTTTTTTTAGAAGGGCGAATGTAGGGGGCAATGGGCAATGGGCAATGGAGAATGGAGAATGGAGAATGGAGAATGGAGAATGGAGAATGGAGAATGGAGAATGTCCAACTCTAATTCGATTGGGCCAAGTTTATTTCACTTAAAAACGACACTTCGCCCAATTCTCCATTCTCAATTCTCAATTCTCCATTCTAATGCGGGCTATACCACAAATTCTCAATCTCATCTCGGCCACGAGGATCAGTGCGCTGCATCGAGTTTTGTTTCGAAGCATCAGATGCGTTGAGTGCTGCCGGACGCGAACGCACCATGTCTTTCCATTGGTAATTTTTGATTTCCTCAGGCACATCACTGTGTAGTAATTCCAGATCGCCACTCAGATTGGTATCATAAAAAAGGAATCTTCTGTTGTGGAGGTTGGAATCGGTGACGTAGTAATGCCAGATTTCGAATGGCCAATAATCAGGATCGCTCGGACGTTGAATGCGTGTATTGGGTTTGCCGTATTTAAGATAAACACGGCCACGATCTGTTTGCCAACCGGGTTTAATGCGTGTAGCAAAATTCGCCTTTACCGCTGTAATACTCTCATCGTACTTTCTCCATGCTGCTTCAGGGTTTTCCTTATCGCGCTTCAACCAAAAGGTATAGAGAAAACCTTGTAGCTGCTGAAGATCTGCCGCCTGTAGTTGGTTATCAATGGTGCCGCGGTCGATGTCGTTTGCAATTGGAATGTGGTAAAGTATATAATCGTAAAGTTGATCACGATCCTTGAATTGCATGACGAATGAACCAGCGACTGCTGCATCCGAAATAGGAATAGTAGCGGGATCGATCAATTCAACTTTGTTGCGTGTAAAATCGCGCTCCTTCAAGTAAACGAGTTGATTTTCTCTATCGCGAATTTCAATTCTGATTTTATAATCGCCTGTTGGCAAATCTGAAATGTCAAGTGTTTGCAACATAGGTACTACCATGGCGGATTTTTCACGTTTGATCTTTTTGCAATTTTCTATTGCATTGTCTTTGGCATCAATGACACAAACGTTACTTACAAATGCTGATCCTGCGCCAAACATCACATCGGTGCCATATAGTTCAGCATAAAAAATCAGGCTGTTCAAAGAGGTCGGGAAATAATTGGAAACGTATGGAAGTATATCGTATCCCGATTTGGAAAATGAGCTGACTTCCGTGGCCTGGCGATAGGCTGTCACAAATTCAATGTCAGATATAAAAGCTCCCGTGGATGGGTTATTAATTTCAATTTTTTGGTAGAGCGATTCAGGAGATTTTGCCGGATTTCCAAGATCGCGGATCTCGACTTCCAAATCATAAACACCTTGCGGCAACATAAATCGTTCGAGGGACATAAAGTCGGAAGGATTTCCATTCTGCACAAGCGGTCCATCAATTGCCACCTTGCGAAAATCTACAATTTCACCATTGCGATTGAAGATGAGGGTCATTTCGGCATGTGATTGAAACAAACCCGAATCGGCGGGCACCAGCTCGAATGTCGCCCCTTCAAAGGAAGTGATCACCTCCACATAAGGACCCTCGCTGGGCGCATGAAAAATACGGTAATCGAAAATGACGCGTACAGCGCTACTTTCCAGTGTTGATAAGAGTATTATCAAGAAAAAACCAAGCCTTGCCTTCATAAACAGGTCGTTTTATTTGCACTGTAAAGATAGTTCAGCCTAGAGTCATTGGTTAGGTCAAAAACTTGCGGATGGAGATGAGATTTTATGCAAGATCAAAATAAATCATGTATTCTGAACAAAGGGAAAATAGCACGGCATTCCAATGGTTATGTTCACCGGAAAACTTACAGCCAGAGCCATTGGTAAAAAAAGCCCCGGATTCGCTTTTGGCACAGAAATTTTCATGGCTCCTGGCACCGCTATATAAGAGGCGCTTGCCGCAAGTATCGCAAACATGAACCGATTCGCTATATCTTGTGATACCCATGAACTTAAAATAGCAATGATGCTTCCATAAATCAATGGAAGTACTAAAACAAAATTCAAAAAAGGAATTATAACAAAAGAAATGTTCCGGCATTTGCCTTTAACCGTAAATAGGCAGTCGGATATAAAATATCATCTGTTCATGTTGCTGTGTTTGCAGTTTGATAATTTTAGACCCTGTAAGCAAAACATACACGACTTATGGGCTATAAAATTGAGTATTCAGATGATAAAGTGA
>JANOVT010000091.1:0-3917 GCA_031417525.1 Flavobacteriales bacterium
TAAAATAAGCCGATGTTGATTTCGCCGAATACTTCGTCAAATATCAGTTCCATAGCTATGGCTATGCAACTTCAATTTTCCTCGTCTTCGACGAAATCAACTATCGCGATTCATAAAACAGGTTATTAGAAGTGCCCTTAACTTAATGACATTGCCCTTCGGGTAATGTCATTAAGTGAAGGAATTCATAACATTCATTAAAATTAATACCTTACATACCATGTTCCGCTAGTAGAGACGCGATTCATCGCGTCTCAAGAACAAATAATAAAACGTTTTATTAAGAGAGGAGATGAATCGTACCAGATTCAAATAATTCAATCTTGACTAAAGAGACGCGATAAATCGCGTCTCTACAAACGAAATTTCGCTTTCAGTTCTATCAGAGAATTGATAATGAAGCACACTTTCAACACACAATTTCCTTCACTTAATGACATTGCCCCTCGGGCCAAAAAATCCAATAGCTCCACGCGAGTGTCATTCCGAGCGCAAGCGAGGAATCTCCCCGAGTTCCAGTCTTAACTTATAATAAATTGTCTTTGGAATTTGTTTAATGATTCTAAACCTCCTATTCTTCGCGCTCACTGAGAGTCATAGATCAGAATATATTTTTTCTCCCAGCCTATTCCCACAAGATTTTTACTGGACAAAAGTGATGCGGTGTGTGGATTACAATTCCACACCCACCACTAACACATCATCGACTTGAGAGTTGTTCCCTCTCCATTCAGATAGCACTTCCCTGATTAATTTTTCCTGTTGGTCCATTGGTTGAATTTGAATCTCCTCCAGCATCTTCTTGAATCTGGATTTCATAAATTTCTTTCCTTTGACTCCACCGAACTGTGAATAGTAGCCATCGGAGGTTAGATAAATTCGCTGTCCAGGTAAAATCGGGAATCGTTTTGTATCGAAGTGTTTCGTACCGGCTTGACTGCCTCCTCCAATCGGATATCGGTTACCGGTCACTTCCTCTATTAGCCCTCCTTTGCCTGAAACAAAAAGAGGGCGTAAAGCACCTGCGAAATAAAGTTCGTTGAAATGTGTATCAACAATGCAGAGAGCGATGTCCATTCCATCGCGTACATCTTCAGTATCACCTTTCACTGCAGCCCAAAGTCTGGTGTCGAGGATTTCAAGGATTTCTGTTGGGTTTTCGACATGTTCTTCAACGACAATTTGGTTGAGTAAATTATTGCCAATCATCGACATCAACCCACCGGGAACACCATGTCCGGTGCAATCGGCCACCACAATAAACTTTTTATTGCGCCTTTGATAACACCAGAAAAAGTCACCGCTGATCACGTCACTCGCTTGTGAAAAAATAAAGGACGTAGGAAATAATGTTGTGAGTTGTGATTCCGAAGTCAACAGACTCACCTGAATTCGTTTGGCATAGTTGATACTATCCATGATGCCTTTGTTCTTCACACCAAGCTCCTGTGTTCTTTCTTCTACGCGATTTTCAAGTTCACGCAACGTTGCATCACGCTCCTGCTCTGCCCGTTTGACATTCGTAATATTTTCGTGAGCCACAACAATCATCGCTTCATCATTCTCAAACTTCATCACCCGAAGTCCAAACCATCTTTCAACTTCCGGTGAATGGCAAGGATATTCAAGATAGAAGAGTGGGGTTTCTCCGCTCATAACAGCCTTCATGCCTTTGATGGTTTGAACAGCCGCAATCTCTCCCGCTTTAGCGGATTTTTCACACACCTGAAAATAATTACTTCCCACTCCGGTACGTTGCAAGGTACTCTCGCCATTGTCTGTTGCAAATCTGTTCCAGGCTTCGTTCACTGAAATGATCACACCTGATTTATTTACGACCGCAATGTGTGAGCTCAAAGAATTGAGCACACCAATATTGAATAGTTCGCTACTCTTTAATTTTTCTTCGATCCTTTTTCTTTCACTGATGTCCTGCACGATACCAAACAATCGCACGGGTTTATTGTGATCATCAAATTCGAACTTCCACTCACTGTATACATATAGTATACTGCTGTCTTTACGCAATAATCTAAAGTAAATAAATTCATCGCCGAACGATTGAAATGCTTTATTCAAAGCTTTTTTCAAAGCATCTCTATCTTGAGGATGGACAACTTCCAAAAACAACTTGCGTGTCGGAACAATTTCGCCGGGTTCAAAACCCATCAAATAAAATTGTTCATCCGACCAATTGATACTGTAATCATCGACACTGATTTCAAAACTACCAATATGCGCGAGTGCTTGAGCCTTTTTCAATCTCGCTTCACTTTTTGCAAGATTCTGCTCCGCAAGTTTTTTCGCCGTTACATCCTGCATGATACCAAACAATCTCACAGGCATTTGATTCGAATCAAATTCAAAACTCCATTTACAGAAGATGTGTTTCTCAATTCCATTCAGCAGCATGAACTTAAATTCATTGGAAGAATTTTCAAAGTTTTTGAATAAACTAAAGAATTGCTCTGTAACAGTTTCAGAATCGTCCGCATGCACCAAAGACAAAAAAACACTTAAACTAGGAATGACTTCGTCCCTTGTATATCCCATGATGTTGTATTGTTCATCTGACCAATACATTTCATTGCGCAACATATCGATTTCGAAGTTTCCGACATGAGCAAGGCTCTGTGCTTCCTTCAGTTTTGCTTCACTGTATCTTAACTTTTCTTCGTGCTGAAGCCTTTCCGTGACGTCATGTACAATTCCATATAAAGCAACCGGTTTGCCTGTCTGATCCATTTCGTAGTTGCATTCACTATAAATAAATCGAATAGCACCATCCTTTCTCACAATACGATGTTCAAACGAAATCGCTTCAAGCGTTTTCCTCTGGTAAGCTATTTTCTCATTTACCAATGCAAGATCATCAGGATGAATAAACCTTTGCCATTCCTTGAATGTATGGCGATTATCTTCTGTGTTTAAGCCATAAATCCGACATGCTTCTTTCGACCAAATTGCAATTCTGGTGGTCAGATCAAGTTCCCAATGACCAACATGCGCAATTTCTTGTGCCAGACTTAATTTGGATTCACTTTGTAACAAGGTCAATTCGGCCAACTGCCGCATTCTTTCTTTATCAAAATTTTCCAAAGCGAATGCGACGTCAGTTGTGGCCTCATCCAAGAGCAATATTTCTTGCTCATCAAACATATTTTTGATGTTCGAAAACATACCAAACACACCGATAACCTTTCCAAACTTAATAATGGGTAAAGAAATGCTTGATTGAATTCCAATTAGCTCAAGCTGTTTTTTCCTTTCAAGAAAATACGGATCATTCAGCATGTCGCCATACATCACATATTTTCCTGACTTAAAAGCCAGAACAGAAGGGATTCTAATGTGAGCGGCGTCATTCAAATCATACGATGGTCTCAACAATGCTTTTGCACCATCACTATCACCACTAAAAGCAACCATGACAAGCTGATCAGCAGAATTTACCATCTCAACAAAAGCTATATTATAACCCCCAATGGATGTAGCAACCTCACACACCCTATTTAATAGTTCCTGTTCGTTGGTAAAATGAACAATGCTCTGATTGATTGCGCTGATAAATGCATAAAGCCTGTTGGCTTTCAGTAAACTCAACTCATTCATTTTTCTTTCGGTAATATCCCTGAAGTTTGAAACCAGCGCGCCGATATCCACATCGTGCAACATATTCGTGATGGTACCCTCGCACCAAACATAGGAACCATCCTTATGTAATAACCGATGTTGTAAATAAACTCGCTTGCCAGGAGCATCCATCATCTTAATCAATGCTTGCATTGCTTCGGGAAGATCATCGGGATGTATAAAATGATATGCAGGTAATGTTGCAAATTCATCAAAAGAGAAACCCAGGATTTTGGTCATGGAAGGGCTTGTATAAATAACATTACCATCCCGGTCCTGAAGTG
>JANOVT010000092.1:0-1728 GCA_031417525.1 Flavobacteriales bacterium
CGTCTCAATTAGTTCTGAACCGTTCATATGATTGCCAATATTTGTCTTTGTAAATGTCGTAAGTCAAGTCAAGTTTTCCCGAATATTCTTTTGTCAATTCGTGTAGAACTTTTGATGGTTTTCTAAAGTCATTACAAGCAAAATAAATTTTTCTTGAATTATCTGCTGTCTGTCTTCCAATATTTAAATAGCCGTCAAAGTCTTTAATTTCAAGCATTAATTCATCTTCAAATTTGTTTAGTAATTCGTAAGTGTGGCTGTCAGGCATTCCATTGTTTTTGTTGCCGTCATAGGTAATTTCAATTGTTAAAAGCCAAGGATGGGATGCTTTACTGTCCCACTCAAGTAAAGTCGTGTTAATTATTGCAATCAATGGTCGGCCGATTTTTAGTTCGGCTTCTAAACTTGAATACATATCATTTTCGGTGTCGTAACGAAGTCCACTATATTTCTCGACAAACTCTTTCTCTCTCCAAATAAGGTAGTCCTTTAGTTTTGCTATTGGAATTAACTCCTTTTCCGCTTTGTCTTTTGGAATTACTGTTAGGTTGTCAATGGTTGTAACTGAATTTAATTCTCCGAGATAGTTGTCAAGGAAAATAAAAGTCCCGTTGGTAATTGTAGATTTATCGTCTTCATTGTAGTCGTTGTGAACAATTACAATATCAACTTCGTCAGGATAATTGTTGTTGTCAATTGAGTAAAACGAGAGATTATCACTATCAAAACTGTAACCGGCCATATCTATTCTTACATTTTCTATGTCAAGTGCAGGTTTTAACGCTGTGAACTTCCAGTTGGAAATTGTCGGCGCGGACTTAACAAGTTCTTCAACAAATACAATGTTTTTTACTATTCCGTCAGGAGTCAAAACTAACTCGGCAGTATTGTCATCGAACATACCAGTCAAATAGAAATAGCCTTCTTTAAGCTCTCTAAGTTTGGGTGATAGTTTGTCAAAGAAGTCCTTTTCAGGATTTTGACCACTTTTCACTATGTCATAAAATTTCCGTTCGTTCGACTGAAACCATGTCCAAAAGTCGTCATAAGACTTTATTGATTGTTCTTTCTTTCCGAATATGCTTTTTAGTAAACTCATTATTGTTGTTTTATTGTCGATGTGGTTGTGGTTGGTCAGCCTTGCCGCTAACGTCAGTTCGTGCAAAAACTAAAAGTAAAAAATATTTTCATACCCACACTACTTCTAAAACGGAATAGGACCGGAAAAACAATCTCGTTCTATTAACCTGCGCACTGAGCCACAATGAATAAAGTCGGGAAAACAGCTTGTGAAGCCGTTTTATGAACTCTTTGAAGACAATTTCGCGCAACGGATTTTCCTCAGGAAACATTTCTTAGAGACTAACCTGAAACAGCAATGTTTGCTCATGGTCAATTCCTTTTTGAAAGTTCATATGCTTCTTTATTTAATAAAGATGCTTAAGAAAAAAATAAAATGAATGGATGGGCTAAAAATTTATTATTGGTTTTTGCACATACTGACGTTGCGGAAACACCTATGTTGCACTAAACCTCCGGTAGTTTTTCCCCATCCCGCCAATCCGCTTACCTTTACCATTCACTTTTTAAAACATAATATTATGAAAAAAAAATAAAACTACAACAAACTACCGGAGATACCTTTGTCGCCCATGCCTGTGCGCAGATTCCGGGATTTTTAGAATTGTACAAACGCTTCGAACGGAAAATGCATACTTCCGGCAGAAG
>JANOVT010000093.1:0-3514 GCA_031417525.1 Flavobacteriales bacterium
GATTTTTTTAATATAAAATATCAATGTTTCGGGTCTCCAGAATTTTACCACCTGATATCAAGCGGATATTATAAATACCGCTGGCCCAATCCGATGTATTCATAAGAATCAGTTTCTTATCAGAACCGATGCGTTGTGAATCGACTAACTAATTGCGAAGGTAATAGGTGTGGAGGCAAGGAGCCAAATAGGGAAAAGCGTGAAAGCGTGTCGTGCGATAATCAGGGTTTACTGCCGCCACGCTTTCACGCCAACACGCTTCCACGCTATTCTCTCTTTCAATGACGACCATAAACTGAGTAAAATCAACCCCTCCACAAAGAAGTTCCAAAAATTCCACCCATACACTTTGTATAAGCCACTCACACGATTACTTTTGCCGCGCGTTTCAAGGAAAAATCCTGCATGAAAATCACGTCCAAATCCACATACAGAAAGGCTTTCAGAAGTTTTTTCACACTGGCTACCGGCCTGTTGCTGACCCTTTCTTCTACTTCTATTCTGGCTTCCGGTCACGAAGAAGGTGAAAAATTCAATGCTGGTGAGATGATTGTGCACCACATTTCTGATGCGCACTCAATCCATTTCATCGGTGATTTCAGTGTTCCGCTTCCTTGCATTGTGAAAACAGACAAGGGATTTGACTTTTTCATGAGTTCTGTTTTTGTCGATGAACATCATCAGCCGACGAAGTCTTATCACAGCGAATCAACCGGTAATACTTACGTATTGCATCACGAAAAAATTTATGTAGTTGATCCGATTACTCTCGGTCATGCTCATCACGATGCTGCTGCACATGAAGTAACGGCTCACGATGAACCTACAGCTCATGAGGTGCACACAGAAGAAGTTCCTGTCGATACTTTGCATGTGGGAATGATTGATGCAATCAAAGAAGAAGAGCAAATTCTTCCTTTAGAAGATTTTACCGGCGAAGCAGTAACTGATTTCTCAATTACCAAATCAGTTTTCGGTATGTTGCTGATGCTCGCTCTGGTAGTGTTTGTATTCACCAAAATGGCTAAAGCCTATCAGACAAGAAAAGGTATGGCACCGAAGGGTATGCAAAACCTGCTTGAGCCGCTTGTTCTTTTTATCAAGGACGAAGTAGCCATTCCTGCACTTGGTAAAAAACGCGCTCAGAAATTCCTGCCATTCTTATTGACATCCTTCTTCTTCATCTGGGCTTGTAATATGCTTGGATTGATTCCATTCGCAGGTGGTTTTAATATTACCGGAACACTTAGCATTACGCTGGTGTTGGCCGGACTGGTTTTCATCATCACGACGATCAATGGAAATGCTCACTACTGGGGTCACATTGTGTGGCCTCCAGGTGTGCCTTTTGCAATCAAAGTGATCCTCGTTCCGATTGAATTGATGAGTGTTTTCATCAAACCTTCTGTATTGATGATCCGATTGACTGCAAACATCAATGCCGGTCACATCATCATCCTGGCTTTCACTTCTCTCATCTTCATTTTTGGTGAAAAAAGCGCAGCGGGTGGATATGGTGTAGGTGTATTCGCGACCGCTTTTATGGTTTTCATGTTTTTCATCGAACTTTTGGTGGCTTTCCTTCAGGCTTATGTATTCACCTTGTTGGCTGCTCTGTATTTCGGAGACGCTACGCAAGAACATCATCATGAAGAAGAGCATCATTGATAAATAAATTTCTTTAGCAAACTCAAACACAAATAATAAAATGGATTTCTTGACAGTTCTTTTGGAAGCATCAGCAGCAGCAGGTTATGCTGGTATCGGTGCAGGTCTTGCAGCTATCGGTGCAGGTATCGGTGTGGGTCTTATTGGTAGCCACGCACTTGATGCTATGGCACGTCAGCCTGAAAGTGCTGGTGACCTTCGCGCAAACATGATCGTTGCTGCGGCACTTGTTGAAGGTGTTGCACTTTTCGCGGTGATCGTTTGTCTGCTCGTTGTTTTCGGATAAGAAGCGCCAGCAGACTCGCTGAAAAGCTCTGCACAATCCCTTTTTAATTGAACATAAAATGGATGGATTATTAAGCGTTTCCGTTGGAACGGTTTTCTGGGCAACAATGGCCTTCCTCGTGGTGCTTTTTCTTTTGAAAAAGTTCGCGTGGGGTCCTATCCTGAAATCGCTCGACGAACGTTCTCAAGGCATCGAACATGCCCTGAACGAAGCTGAACGCGCAAGACAGGAAATGTCGAAACTTCAGGCAGGCAACGAACAATTGCTCCGTGAAGCTCGTGATGAACGCGATAAAATTCTCACAGAAGCTAAAGCACTCAAAGACTCTATCGTCTCTGAAGCGCGCACCAAAGCTTCTGAAGAAGCTACCCGCATCATTTCTGGAGCACGCGCTGAAATTGACAATCAGAAAAAAGCAGCTATGACTGAGTTGAAAAACCAGGTAGCGATTCTGGGTGTTGACATTGCTGAAAAACTGACGAGAGAAAAGCTCTCCGACAGCGAAAAACAAAAGGCGCTCAACGAAAAATTGATCGCTGAAATTACCAGCAACTAAGAAGCATGAGTGGAATACGCATAGCGTCACGTTACGCAAAATCACTGCTCAACCTCTGCAACGAAAGAGGTGTGCTGGATGCTGCACAGGCTGACATGAAACTCCTCGAAGTGGCCATGGACGGCAACCGGGATTTGCGCGTTATGCTTTCAAGTCCTGTAGTGAAGGCTGATAAAAAAATCGAAATCCTCCACATGATCTTCAAAGACAAGTTGAGTGAGATTACAATGGCATTCATTACGCTGCTTGCTAAAAAGGGTCGCGAAGGTCTGTTGCACGAAGTAGCTGAAAGTTTCAATTTGCAAGTAAATATTTTCAAAGGGATTTCTGAAGCTTTAGTGACTTCTGCTGTTCCTCTGGATGCATCATCACGTCAACGTATTTTGGATGCTGCAATCAAACTTGCTGGAACAAAAGTGGAATTGAAAGAGAAAGTGGATCCGGCACTCATTGGTGGATTTATTTTGAAGGTGGGCGACAAGCAGGTAGATACCTCGCTGGTTAGCCGCCTCAAATTGTTGCGCAGAGAATTCGCTGACAATCCATACATACCGGAAATTTAAAAACGCAGCTTGCGCAAGCAATACTGCACATTTTAGACAATAAAAAAATAAGAACATGGCAGAAGTTAAACCGGCAGAAATATCCAACATACTGCGTGAGCAGTTGGCCGGATTCAAATCCGAAGCTGAGCTCCAGGAAGTGGGAACCATCCTGCAAGTGGGAGACGGTATCGCACGTATCTATGGTTTATCCAACGTGCAATCGGGTGAGCTCATCGAATTCGACAACGGTGTGCGCGGTATCGTTCTCAACCTTGAGGAAGATAACGTGGGTGCTGTATTGCTCGGACCAAGTGGCGAACTAAAAGAAGGTTCTGTTGCTAAACGCACAGGACGTATCGCATCTATCAATGTAGGTGAAGGTTTGCTGGGTCGCGTGGTAAACACACTCGGCGAAGCGATCGACGGTAAAGGTCCTATCGGAGGCGAACTTTTTGAAAT
>JANOVT010000094.1:0-21042 GCA_031417525.1 Flavobacteriales bacterium
GTTTATACAATCGAATGGGGTGATCTTAGTCCGAACGAAAACACCATGCCTGCTACACACACTTATTCTGCTGCAGGCACGTACCAAATTTGTGTTTCGTATGTGGATTTGAATAATCTGAAAAACTGCCAGATGGTAGAATGTGTGTCCGTTGTGATTGAAGAGTCTACGACTGATTGCACAGTAGCTTTGACCGTAACCCAGGATGGCCCAACGATCAATGCAACTGCGGTAGGCGAAGGCGCTGTTTCTCCGCAATACGCAATCAACTGGGGTGATGGTACTTTTCCGAATTTGAGTGAGTCCGGTTCACACACATATACTGCCGGAGGTACTTATGAAGTATGCGTGACATACGTGGATCTGGAGAATTTTAATTCATGCAATGCGACAGATTGTGAAACAATTATTGTCGTTGGTGTGGATGAAGTATTTTTTGGTGAAAACGCTATCAATGTGATGCCGAATCCACTTTCTGCAAACAGCACATTGGAAATCAATCTGAACAAATCAGCATTTGTGAGAGTAGATGTGATAGATGTTGTAGGCAACCTTGTTGAGAATATTTCAAATAGTCAGCGTGGCCAGGGTACTCAACGTTTTACATGGGATACATCATCACTAGCTGGTGGAGTGTATTTCGTACGCGTGTTCGCTGATGATCAGGAACGCACGATTCGCGTAGTGAGATAATATTTTTCTCGGTCGTCTGAAAGACCGTTGGTTTTTAAATATAAAATTGCCCCGACCAACTTGGTGTTGATCGGGGCGATTTTTTTGAATCATAGTTTATTCCATACGACGAACTCGAGTTGATGGTGTTTTGCACTCTCCGAAACTCCGCTCCTCGGCGTATCTCGGCGAGAAATAATTGCATGTTCAAAATGTGGACTCTGATCATCATCTTCAACTTCAATCTATTCGAGTAAAGGGTCTTCGCGCGAACGACAAAATTTTACCTAGATATTAGATTGAATATTTCTCGCCGAGATGCGCCGAGGAGCCGAGATTCGGAGAGTGTGAAGTGTGAATTATTTTGGCCAGGCGTTGTACTCGAAATAATTCCCCAATCACTTAAAACAAAAGACCCGCACTACGATGCGGGTCTTTTGCTACTTAATTAAAACTAACCATTATTCCGCCAACACTATTCTTTCCATGTGCGAATCACTTCCATTTCTGACTGTGAGAAAATAAATTCCCATGTCCAGATCGGTGAGATTCAATCGAGTTGTTGTCAAGCCAGACTGAAGCAGTCCGTTCAAGACGAGCTGTCCTTGAATATTTCTGATTTCGAAATCTGCTGTTTCAGTTGTTGCATCAGCAAATTGCAGATTGATGAATTCACGCGCAGGGTTTGGATAGACTGAAAACAAAATCTGCTCTGTCGTGATGATATCAAGCGTTGGTGTTTCTTCGTTCGTTGGTTCTTCATTCAACGAATCACTTTCGCCTTCCACACTAAAACCTGCGGAAGTTGTTGTCGAGCTCACAGTCACAGGGATCACATAGACATTGTTGTTTTCATTCGATTCCGCAGTTGAGTTATTCGAATCGCAACGGATCATGATATAACGCTGACCTGCACCAGCCGGTACTGTGAATATGAGACTTTCATCATCATCTGCATCACCAGCGCCAAGTGAACTGAAATCTACACCAATGATTGGAAATGAAGTAGAGAAAGTGGTTGAGGTTGCCCAACGGTATTCCATGAATACATTGACTGATGCGCCAGTTGTGATACTAATCGCCTGCAAACAATTTACCGTGATCGTCTGTCCGACAGCTGCTTGTGATAAGGTGGCCGTGAGTCCACTAATCGTAATATCCGGAGTCGTTGATGGCAAAGAAACATTAAAAGCTATGTTGTAAATATTCGATTCATTGGTTTCCAGGAGAGCATTACCGGAGTCTGCTTTGATGAGCAAATACCATGTGCCGGTTCCTGAAGGAACTGTGAATGTGAACGTTTCTGCTTCAGTTGAGACGACACCACCAAGTGTCGAAGTACCAGTACCGAGAAGTTGATCTGTCGTTGCCCAGACCAGGTCTTGAGACCAACGATATTCTAATGAAACTGTGATTGGCAACAGCGGCGGATTGGTGACTGCTTGCTGACAACTAACTGTCACGCTTTGTGCAACGAATACATTTGTGTTGGCCGTTGATAATCCGTTGATGGTGACATCAGGATTAGCAGGTGCCGCTGCAATGGTCAGTACAATGGTTCCGCTGTTATTTGTCTCGTTTGTCTCGCTGATCCCATTGAGATTATCAGCCTTGATGAGTATATATCTTGTTCCAGTACCAGCCGGGATGGTATAAGAAATTGATTCTGTATTTGAAGCAGTAAGTGTACCGATGGATGAAGTATCTGTTCCAATTACCACATCGGTTGTAGACCAGATGGCATCGGTTGACAAACGATACTCCACCACAACGTCGCTTGATGTGGTTGCTGCATTGCTGATTGACTGGGTACAATTGATGCTAATGACTTGTCCTACATAAGGAGTGATCGTGCTCGCACTCAATCCTGAAAGAGTTACATCCGGAAGTGTGGCTGTAGTAGAAAGCGTCACCGGAATAACCACCGTGTTATTGGTCTCATTTGATTCTGTAACCAATGATGTCGCGTCGCATTTGATCAGAATATACCGGGCACCCGATCCGGTTGGCACTGTGTAGGTGATGTTTTCAAGTTCGGATGCAATGCCGGAACCAACATTAGATACATCAATGCCAATCACTACATCTGTAGTAGACCATGTCTGATCTGTCGACCAGCGATACTCAACTACAGGAGATTGAGAAGATGCAGATGCATTGCTGATGACCTGATTGCAACTGATGGAAATAACCTGTCCTGCCATTACAGTGTTGTCATCTACAACAGCGCTGCTGATGGTAATATCCGGAGGAGTCGCAACAGATTGCATTGCAAGCAGCACACCATTGTTCATGTTGAGTCGGCCATATCCTAATTCGTTGGACCAGGTGCTCAACGTTTCTGTAGCGTTTGTTGAGTACGCATACCCTCCAACCTTTTCACAACTCAGAGCAAGTTTTTCTTTCATTTGAATTTCAGTCAGCTCAGGATTTGCAATCAACATCATTGCGCCGACACTCGCTGCTACAGGACAAGCTGCACTTGTTCCGCTGAAATTATAGTAATCAGAAGTGGAATACCCACTAGTACCCAAATTATCTGTGGTCATAATTCCTGTTCCGGGTGCGGTGAGTGTGAGACCCGGACCATAATTCGAATAGGATGCTCTGGTGTCGGCATTGGTCGTTGCGCCGACTGCAACTACCCCTGAAAATGAAGCAGGATAATTCGTCCAGACGTTCGTGCTGCTGTTTCCGGTGCTTGCAAACACAACGATGCCTTTACCATTTCTGCCCGTTGTTCTCGCAGAAGTGATCGCATTGAAAAAAGCTGCCTGGTAAGTTGTAAGACCGAATGACATGGATATCACAACACTGTTGGAATTGGCTATCACATGACTGATCGCATCAGCTTCAATTACAGACGAAGTATAAAATGCGCCACTCGAAGTAGCGTTGTATCCGATCTGAATAGCCTGCACCTTCATGAGATTATTTCCCAAACCGGGTACACCTTCACCGTTATTGTAGATAGCTCCGGGAATACCGGCGCAAGCAGTCGCATGTTTTTCATAAACACCAACAGGTGTTACATCACTGGTTTGGTTAACTGCATTATAAGTATCTGCCCATTGACCAACCATGTCAGGATGTGTAGTATCAAATCCATGACCATCGATCACAGCAACATTTTTAATTGTTGCATTGGCCGGCATAGCAGCCCAGGCCTGTTCTGCATCCAGGTCGGCATCGTTAAGTTGATTGATAAACCAACAATTGATGTAAAGCGGATCATTTGATACATGTTGTTCAGCGAGAATAATTTCATCCCGCATGATGTCTTCAAATAGTCCGGATGCTTTTGCATCGGATTCAAATTGTGCATACGAAATTTCGACAGGAAGCTTCACAGCAAACCAGCCAAGTCCGCGCATCTCGCGAAGCATCGTGCAACCTTTGTCTTTGCAGAAAGCGATTGCTGATGTGGATGAATTACTTATTGGATTAAGAATAGCGTTGCCGGTAGGATACACCGGATTGCCGGCCTGGTCTTTTTCGGCGATTTCAATTTTGTCAACGCCTGTTACATTGTGAAGAAGCGAAGTCATCATCTCATCCGATAGATTGTCGTTGATAACGGTGACAATATTCATCGGTTCATGTGTGCCCGTGATTTTGGTTCCTGCGGGCAGATCAGGATTGGTCATATCTGTTGGCAGTGCAAACCTGACAACAAATTCAGAGTGTCTTGAGATATTGTTTTGAGCAATGACTGTTCCCGTGCTCACGTTCATCCCCACAGCTATCGCCATGGACATGATTAGTCCTTTCAAGGTCATTTTCATTCTTGCGTGGTTTTTAACGACCGATGTTCCAGATGCTTTTATGTCACCGGTCAGGACATAAAAGGTTTAAAGTTGGTTTAAAAACATTCCTATGTGATCAATCAGATTGAGCTCAATCTTTCTTGAAGACATCAAAATTTTATTTGTACTTAATCTCTGATTCGTAAGCGAAAAAGATCATAAGATTAAAAATCGAAGTTCAGTAGTGGAAAACGGTTCTGCTTTTTTTCGGTTACACATCCTGACCGATGTCATAGATTTTTTTCGAAACGTCACAGAAAAATACAATCGAGATTAGACAGTTGAATTGATTTTTCAAAAACCAATTTCATTTATTCAGTTCAAAAAAACTACTTGAATCCGATCAAGTGTAAATAGTAAACGAAACTGTGTAACTAAATTGTATTTCATACCACGAATATACGCGCACCTTGTTAGTGAGATACAGCGTATTTAGTGGATAAAATGAGGAAGCGACGAGATGAATGAAAGTGTAGACGGGATGAAACGGCTGTTACAAGGAATGCATTTATTTTTCCTAAAAAATACCAACAATACACTGCTGATTTCTCTCAATTCTCCTTGAGGATATTTTATTTCCTATTCAGGTAAAAAAACTTCCTGTTCGGGTCGGATTTATCACTCAGGAATAAATCGGATACCGAACTCGTCGAGGTAAAAAATTCCCTCTCCTTTGGTCACTTTGTAGGTGTTTTCCATATAAACTTCAATCGAATCGTATTCGCAGGGGATCATTTCACCACCTTCGAGACCTACCATTCCAAATTTTCCTTTCGATTGAACGAGCGACCATTCTGGATGAATCTCGCCAAATATCCCCACCTTCTCATAATTGCATGGCACCATTTCAAATCCATCTGTATCTATGAATCCATAAAGGTTTCCTTTGCGCACACGCGCCAAAAAAGGAGAGTACACACCATACTTATTAATCTCATCATACTTCGGATGCACGATTTCGAAACCGAATAAATCAATGAATCCGTATTTGCCTTTTCTTTTAACTAACGACCAGTTCTCCACCAATTCGTTGAATGGATGAATCTCTTCATACACAGCATCGGTGAGTTCAGATCCATCATTGGTGATGATGCCGAGTTTTCCTTTCAATTGAACAATTGCCCAACCAGTTTGAATGATATCGAAGCGTTCTATCTTTTCATAGATCGGCATCACGATAGGTTCTTTGAATGAAGTATTGTACAATCCGAATTTGCCACTCTTTTCTATCAATGCAAGACTATCCGGCCAATGTTCGATGATCTTGCTGCCTTCCGGGACTTGTGCAGAGGTAAAGCATACACTCAAAATGAATGTGACACACGTGATAGCTGTTTTGATCATTCGACTTTATTTTAGTTCATGCAGATTTGAAATGTTTTTAACCACAGAGTCGCACGGAGTTTCACAGAGTTTTATTCTGCGGATTCCGATATTCTTTCAGTGCATTCTGCGTGAAACCTTTGAGCGAAGCGAACGCTACTTCATCATTTCTTCTGCAATACTATTCTCATACAGATTGCGATAGTCTGTGATAAAACCAAAATTCTCTTCATCGATGGTAACACGTCCTTTGGTGACGTGGCCAAGCAACATCACCTGGACATTGTTATCTGTAACGTAATCAAGAAAATCGTCTTCGTAATCTTCGACAACAGTGACAGCAATTCGACTTTGCGATTCACCAAATAGAAAAGCATCTTTACGAATTTCGCTGTCAGTTACAATGTCGAAACCCAGATCATTCGGCAATCCCATTTCGCAAAGCGTGACAAATAATCCACCGTCACTCACATCATGTGCAGAGCTGATGAAATTATTTTTGATCAATCCTTTCATCACATCCTGCAATTGGAATTCTTCATCGAGATCGAAGAATGGAGCAGGCGAATTTTTGATGCCGTGATAGGAGTACAGATATTCAGATGAATTGATGTCTTCACGAGGCACACCTAATAGATAGATAAGATCACCTTTGTATTTAAAGTCAAGTGTTGTCTGAAGTGATTTGTCTTTCATGACACCTACCATCCCAATGGTTGGAGTAGGGAAGACTGGTTTTGCAGAACCGTCTTCATTCGCGGTCTGGTTGTAGAAACTCACGTTGCCGCCAGTAACCGGCGTCTTGAATTTTTTGCAAGCCGCACTCATTCCTTTGATGGCACCTACAAATTGCCAATACACTTCCGGATTGTAAGGATTGCCGAAGTTGAGGCAATTGGTTATCGCAGATGGTTCACCACCGCTGCATACTATATTGCGGGCTGCTTCTGCAACGGCGATCATCGTTCCTATTTCCGGATCGCTGTTTACATAACGTGCATTGCAGTCGACTGTGAGTGCTAACGCCTTGTTCGAGTTCTTGATACTCACGATAGCAGCATCCGATGGTTTGTTGGTGCTCATATTCACCGTACCGACCATGCTGTCGTATTGTTCGTAGATCCATTTTTTACTGGCTATGTTGTGATTCGCCATCAGTTGACGAGCGATCACGACGCAATCCGTTGGCTCTGTAATCTGACTGATGTTGAATTTTTTGGCCTCTCTATAATACGCAGGCTCTTTGTATTCACGTTCATAAACGGGAGCACCACCACCGAGCACCAGACTTTTTGCCGGAATTTCACCCACCAGTTCACCCTTCATGAAATAACGAAGTGTGTCGCCTTTGGTCACTTCACCAATTTTCACTGCATGAAGATCCCATTTTTCAAATATCTCGTTGACGATTTTTTCTTTTCCTTTTTTCACCACGATCAGCATGCGCTCCTGTGATTCGCTGAGCAATATTTCGAACGGCACCATTCCTTCCTGGCGTGTAGGCACCAGATCGAGATGAATGTCCATGCCCACTCCACCACCGGCACTCATTTCGGAAGTAGAGCAGGTGATACCCGCAGCGCCCATGTCCTGCATGCCTACGATGGCATCCGTATCAGCGAGTTCCATCGTTGCCTCGAGCAATAATTTTTCCTGAAAGGGATCACCCACCTGAACGCTCGGAAGATCTTTGGCACTTTCTTCATTCATCTCTTTCGAAGCGAATGACGCGCCTTTGATACCGTCTTTACCTGTCGAAGAACCAACGATAAACACCGGGTTTCCCGCGCCTTTAGCTTTGGAGGAAATAATTTTTTTGATATCGATAAGACCCACTGACATCGCATTCACGAGGCAGTTGGTTTGGTATGAATCGTCAAAATACACTTCACCACCGACAATCGGAATACCGAATGCGTTACCGTAATCGCCGATACCTTTTACCACACCACTCATCAGCCATTTTGTGCGGGCATTGTCGAGTTTACCGAAGCGCAGCGAATTGAGCTGTGCAATTGGGCGAGCGCCCATGGTGAAAATATCGCGATTGATGCCACCAACGCCGGTCGCAGCGCCCTGATATGGCTCAATTGCGCTCGGGTGATTGTGCGATTCGATTTTGAACGCGCAACCCATTCCATCGCCGATGTCGACGATGCCGGCATTTTCCTCACCTGCTTTTACCAACATGTGTGGACCATCTTTCGGAAGCGTTTTTAGCCATTTGATGGAGTTTTTATAAGAGCAGTGTTCGCTCCACATTACGGAGTAGACACACATTTCAGTAAAGTTCGGAGTGCGGCCGAGGATCTCGGTTATTTTATCAAACTCATCATTGCGGAGGCCCATTTCCAGGGCTTGTTCGAGGGTAACAGGCTGTGTAGATGCAGACATTTTCGGGGTTAATTAATGGCGCTAAATTAGGAGGTATTTCACGCGGAAATCGCAGAAGGAATTTCAGAAATCGCAGAATGCATTTTTTGATTTTTTAAATCAGTTTTGTCGGGGCATAACACCTACGCGATTGGCATTGTGGCCAATACCTAAAATTTGAATTAATCAATCATTGCCTCGCGAAAATCTCTCCTCTTTCTCATTCTCATTCTCTTTCTCATTGATGGGGTGTTTTCGCGATGAAATACTAAGGACATCGGGGAATACAATCTTGTTATCATTGCAACCACATAAATCACTTTCCTCCGCATAAAATTTATATGACATCAAAAAGATTCCATCGCATCATTTTTGTACTTGCCTTGATTGTCTATGGCGTCACAGCATACAGAAGCAATGGATATTATCAAGCAGATGAGCAGTATCAGATCATAGAATTCGCCGGATTAAAACTCAACACGCATGTACCTGATGATTTGAGTTGGGAGTATGATGAAAAGATTCGTTCGGCCATTCAACCTGCATTTTGTTTTTTATTTTTCAAATCGTTGAACGCAATTGGATTCACAGATCCTTACGATCAAATGTTTCTGCTGAGATTATTGACAGGTTTGGTGGCTTTATTGATTATCCGATACTTTATAAAGGTGTCGTCGCCTCTTTTGAAAGAAAAGTTCATTCAGCCATACATTTTTCTTTCTTATTTCTTGTGGTTCCTGCCGTTGATCAATGTTCGTTATTCTTCGGAGACATTGGCGGGACTATCGCTTCTGCTTTCATTGTCTATTCTTCAAGGAGTTCATTTTTCGCCTTTTAGAAAATACCTTTTGGTTGGAGGATTGTTTGCGTTGAGTTTTTTATTTCGTTTTCAAATGGCCTTTTCAATCTTCGGATTGCTTTTGTGGTTGTTATTTATTAAGAAGGAGAAAGTAAAACTCATTTTGACATTGGTGACTTCAGGAGTGGTTGTTTTATTGATTGGCATTTGCATCGATTATTGGTATTACCAGGAATTTGTTTTGGCGTTCTGGAAGTATTTTGAAATGAATATTCTAAATGACATTGCCTCCAATTTTGGATCATCACCCTGGTATTATTATTTGTACTACATCTTGAAGTTTCCGGGTTATCCAATGGGTGTGCTTATCATGTCTTCGTTTGTTTTGCTTATCGTTAGAAAGCCCACGAGTATTTTTTTATGGTGTGTCATCCCTTTTATAGTTTTTCATTCCTTTATTCCACATAAAGAAGAGCGGTTTTTATTTCCGCTGGTGAATTTTGTTCCGATTCTGATGGTACTCGCTTATCAGGAATTGCGAAGTTTCCGTTTCATGGAGAGGTTGAGTCGATGGAGAGTTTCAAAGTTGTTTTTCGTCACGTTGATCTCGATTTTTCTCCTTCTAAATTGTTTGGGAATAGTGGTAGGCATGTCAAAATCAGCCGGTCTCGGCCGAATGGAAATTACGAAGTACGTTTACGAGAATTACACTGACCGTTCTGTCAGGATGGTTCACTGCGTGTGGAGTTCGCCATATGCACCGTGGTCTCAACCTGCGAAATATTACACCGATCAGAATGTCACTGAAATCAAAATCGATCGATTGTGTGATATGCAGGATTCATTGATAGTGGCTGGATCTGTTAATTTATTGGTATTCCGAAAAATGGAGTTGGACAATGAAGCGTGCAAAACAAAACTGGCAGCGCTAGGCTACAAGGAAGTGATACAAAGTGTCCCGGTATGGATTCAGAAACTAAACAAATACTACAAAGGATTTGATGAGGATGAAGTGCTGGTGTTGTGCGAGAAAGACAGTGTGAGTGCGAGTGTGAGTTTTGAGAAAGCAAATCCGCCACAATAGCCGCCCCTCTCAAATCTCACACTCACTCTCACACTTAATTAATTCATCTGGCGGAATCACAAAAGTGTGAGTGTGAGAGTGAGTTTTGAGAGAGGGATTCTCAGATCTCACACTCACACTCACACTTAATGCATTTGGCGTAATAACAATGGTGTGAGTGTGAGAGTGAGTTTTGAGAGAGGGCCTCTCATATCTCACACTCACTGTTGAATTTCAAACAGACTCACATAAATCACCACCCAACCCCGCCACAAAATACATATCAACCTCTCCCTTCCCCTTCGCAGCAATTTTGCCCCGATGTGTGCACGCAAATTCTTCTTTCACCAGCTCGTAGGTGGTTTGGCTGATATTCACCTGTCCGACCTCACCGCTGCTTTCCATGCGTGATGCCGTGTTTACCGTGTCGCCCCAGATGTCGTAAGCGAATTTTTTTACACCGACAATGCCGGCGACCACCGGACCGGTGTGAATGCCGATGCGAATTTCGAAATACAACTCTCCTGCTGTTTCTTTTTGCTTTTTATGCGTCAGCATAAATTTTTGAATGTCGAGTGCGGCATGCACCACATCATTAGCATGCGTGTGATTGGCAGTAGGCAGTCCGCCAGCGGCCATGTAGGCATCGCCAATGGTTTTGATTTTTTCAACACCATGTTTTTGCATGATGTGATCGAATGCCGAAAAACATTCGTTGATTTCAGCAACCAATTCTTTCGGTGTAAGTTTTTCTGAGAGTTGTGTAAAGCCTTTGAAATCAGTGAAGAGCACCGTTACTTCATCCATCAGTTGCGCTTCGGCATGTCCTTTCGTTTTGAGTTCTTCTGCTACTTCAAAGGGCAGAATATTCAAAAGCAATTTTTCACTTTTTTCTTTTTCTAACGAGATGATGGTGTTTTTTTCTGCAAGATCTCGATTCGTTTTTTGTTTGTTGCGATAACCCAAGAGTAATCCGAGGGCAAGTATGAAGATAAGTCCGGCAATACCAAAAGTGTAGTACTTGCTTTTCCGTTGAAATTCATTTTCAATCGTGAGTGTTTCCATTGCTTTTTCTTTCGCAGCAATGTTTTGTTCCACTTCATACGTCATGGTGCGGTTGGCCACTTCTTCCCGGATCACTTCTTCGCGCACCGCAGTGAGGTCTTCCAATGTGAGCGTAGCGTTGCGAAAGTCTCCCGCATCTTTGTAAATGGACGCAAGTAATTTTAATGCATTCAGCAGGGGTTGACGGAGGTTATATAACCGGAGCAAATCGATTTCTTGTTTTAAAACTTTTTGTGCGGGGCCATAGTTACCTAATTGCTGATACACCATGGCGAGATAATAGCCGGGATTAAGCAAGCCAATAGTGGCGTTGATTTCGTCACCTCTTTTTTTTCTTAATTCCAAAGCATCGTGCAAGTAAATACGAGCGGAATCTAGGTCGTTCTGGAGAAGGAAATGTTGTCCTTTTACCTGCAAAAAGGCAATACGAAATGTATAATCATTGTAAGACGAAGTGTCGCAATAGTTCAGGTAGTAATCAATACTGTCTTCTTTCAATAAAATTTTAGCTCTCAAGATTTCGAGATATATAAAAGTTCGATCAGACATATATATGGAGTCCTTGTATTTTTCAAAAGCTGAACGTGCCTGATAGAGCAATGGCAAACTTTTCGCCGGCTCACCCATTTCTGTGTAGATGGAAGCAAGAACGGAAGTTCGGTTAACATATCCGATCACACCAAGATTCCTTAGGCTGCTGACAAGTAAAAATGTATCGAGATACACTTTATCAGGCTCCAGGTATTGTATTGATTTGTGCTGGAAATAAATGGCCTTGTCAATCAGGCCTATAGTATAGTAGAATCCCCGCAAAACGTAATAGCATGTACTGATGAGATCCGCATCATTTTTTTTCTCGAACATTTTTACCAGTTCCAGGTAGTATTCAATTCCCTCACGTATCCTGTTGCTGCTGCGATAAGGAAGCCGGAGATCTGCCATGGCTTTGGTCAGGATGTATTTCTGATATTCGGTTTTATAGTCCAGCAATTCAGCAATGAGTATTTTTTGCCGGTCAATGCTCATGTCTGTTAGACCATTGAAGTATCCGGCAAAATTGAGAAGATATCGTAGAAACAACTGCACATCTCTTCCCTGCAATTGCGGGGCATGGAGCAATAGGTCATGAATTGATGTCGTCTGCAAGCTATCCAATGAATTGCGCACAATCTGAAGCTTAATTTCCTCGAGGCTTACCGAATCGAGGATGTCGTTGCGCGTTAGTTTTTTAATCAAAAAGTCAATGGAATCTACAGGTGAACGGAACTGACTCTGCGCTGAAAACGGCAGGGCAAAAAGTAATACGAGTAATAAATGCCGAGTGCTTTTTTTCAAATGGATTGTGGTTTCAGTGGCTTGAAGACCGACAACGAATATATCTAACTCCGCGCGACTCTGTGGTTAAAAAAACTCCTCCAACCTCACATCAGCTAGGATTACTTTAGCCACAAATCTCCTCCATGATGCAACACCCCTGGCACGAAGTATCCAACGACTACAACGCATCCGACAACTCAGTGCGCGGACTGATCGAATTTTCGCGCGGCAGCAAAGCCAAGTATGAAGTGGATAAAAAATCAGGATTACTAAAACTCGATCGTGTGGTGTTTGCTGCGTTCGTGTATCCGATCAACTATGGTTTTATTCCGCAGTCATTGGGCGATGATGGTGACCCGCTCGATATTCTGGTGCTGAGTGAAGTGAGCATTGAACCGCTGTGCTTGGTTGATACCAAAATTATCGGTTACATGGAAATGGTCGACAGTGGACAAGGTGATGAAAAAATCATCGCTGTAGCAAAGGGCGACATGAGTGTGAGTCACATCAATACCATGGATGAGTTGCCGATGAATTTTAAACTCGAACTCAAACATTTTTTCCTGAACTACAAAACACTCATGAACAAAGAAGTAAAAGTGGATAGTTTTTTAGGAGTGGATGCTGCAAAGAAAGTCATTGAAAAAGCTTTGGTGAATTATCAAAAAACATTTCCGCGTTGATACAGTCGAAACTTCCCAATGTGGGCACCACCATTTTTACGGTGATGTCGAAACTGGCTGCTGAATACAAAGCGATCAATCTTGGTCAGGGTTTTCCCGGCTTTCCGATGGATGTGAAATTGGGTGAGCTGGTAGAAAAATATATCCGCAAAGGTTTTAATCAGTATGCACCAATGCAGGGTGTGGCTGAATTACGAAATGTGTTGTCGCAAAAAATAGAACGACTGTATGGTCACCGATATGATCCGGATGCAGAGATCACCATCACTGCCGGCGGCACACAAGCCATATTCACTGCCATCACAGCACTCGTGCATGAAGATGATGAAGTGATTTTGTTTGCACCTGCGTATGATTGCTATGCGCCAGCCATCGAGTTGAATGGCGGCAAACCGGTGTGGGTGAATTTGTCGTATCCGGAGTATAAAATCAATTGGAACGATGTGCGCAGATTGGTGAATCACAAAACCAAAATGATCATCATCAACTCGCCGCACAATCCGAGTGGTACCAGCATGTCAGCCGACGATATGCGCGAACTGGAAAAGATCGTGAGTGGTTCGAATATTTTTGTGCTGAGCGATGAGGTGTATGAACACATTGTTTTCGATAGTGGTCAGCACCAAAGTGTGGCGCGGTTTCCATTTTTAGCGAAACAATCTTTTACCGTGTTTTCATTTGGCAAAACATTTCACAACACCGGTTGGAAAATGGGATACATCTGTGGACCGGCGGAGATGATGGTGGAGTTTCGAAAGGTGCATCAGTTCAATGTGTTTTCGTGCAATACTCCAGTTCAATATGCATTGGCGGAATACATGGAGGATGCATCGAAGTATTTGAGTCTTCCAGAATTTTATGAGGCGAAGAGAAATTGTTTTTTGGAGAATATTCGTGAATCAACATTTCATGTGGTGCCTTCTTCGGGAACCTATTTTCAGTTGCTGGGATACAGCGGGCTTTCGGATGAGAAGGATACAGATGTGGCGATAAGATTGACACGGGAGTATGGTATTGCGAGTATACCGTGTTCTGTTTTTTATCCGGGGAATAATGATGAGAAGGTGTTGCGGTTTTGTTTTGCGAAAGAAGATGCGGAGTTGAGGAGGGCGGGGGAGATATTGAGTTCGGTGAGGTGGTGATGACATCAACCGCAAAGTTTCGCAAAGTTTTTATGAATTCGTGAAACTTTGTAATTAAACAAATCGAATATGACACATCTGAAAGGATCCATGATAAGAGAAGAAAACATTACCAATGGATATGGCATTGCAGAGTTCGATGGTCGTAAATTTGAAACTGGCCAATATGTATTTGAACTTGTAATGAATGATATACGCGTGGCCACAAATAAGTTCCAGGTCATGAAATAATAAAGATGAGTAAATTCTTCTACCTCTTGCTAATCTCCTGTTTCGGATTTGGTGCATTGAATGCCCAGACCTGGAACAGGAGATTCAGTGATGATCTGGAAGGTACGCAGATCGTATGCAGGAACATCAGCAAAGTGGATGATGGATACCTCTTGTTCCTGATTGAACAAAAGCCATTCACCCTGAATGATACAAGCTATTATTACTGGAATTTTGGAGCGTATAAACTGGATGAAGACGGCAATCTGCTATCTCGTAAGTATTACAATGATTCTCTTCATTCAATCAATATCAATTGGGCTGATGTTTCTTATACCAATTCAGATGGCGACATCTTATTCGCCGGATTCTATAAAGACTTTACTTCTGAACAACCGTTGTATGGTGAGATCATAAAATTTAATTCATTGGGAGATACTTTGTGGACGAGACTTTATGGTGATGGATTGCATGATCATGGACTTGCTGCCGTTCGTCCAACTGCTGATGGTGGCATGATCGCAGTTGGTTCGGCTGTTTTTACAGAAGGTTATCCCAAGAATTGGGCATTAAGACTTGATGCTGATGGCAATGAAATTTGGTCCGAATACTTTGGTCAGGGTATGTCATTTCGAGGCGTGTCTTCCGTACAAGAGAATGAAGTTGACGGTTTTTTTGTCGTGGCTGGATACGAAGATGTTGAAGACCTGGAACCAGGATGTAAAACGTGGAAGCTCAATGCTTCAGGGGCATATCTAGATGCACACGCGTACAGTCTTTCTGAATACAATAATGATTCTGCAGAGGGTTTACTTCCTTGTGGAAATGGAGAATTTTTGTGGTGCGGAGGTGTTACTCATGAATGGGTTGGCTCACAGGATTATGGTCAACATGTCATTGCAAAGATTGGTTCAGACCTTGATACTTTATGGACGACAGAATTTGGTGCGTCTTACAATATGCAATATGCAGGAACCAATTGTATAATCCCGGATGGAAACAACCAATTTGTTTGTGCAGGATCAACTGGTAGATATCAGGAATATGATAGCTTCTCTCAAGGCCATATCACAAAGTTCAATGGTGAGGGGGAAATTGCCTGGCATAGGGTGTATGAAGTGATAGGCTCCGGGTATAATAGTCTGTTTGATATAGTAAAAGCTCCGGATGGTGGTTATGTTGCTGCAGGCTGGACGCTTTCCATTGACACTGAAGATGAAAGGTTTGCAGAAAAGGATGCGTGGGTAATCAAGGTGGATAGTATGGGTTGTCTTGTACCGGGGTGCGCAACGGGAATACTCGACCAGGAAGAGACGGTCGATTTTAATATTTATCCGAATCCCTCCAATGAATACGCATTTATTAATTTCCAGACGACCGACGCACATTCTGGCATTTTCAAATTGATGGATTTGGAAGGCAAGATGGTGAGGGAATTTTCAGCTTACAGAAATACACAATTTATCCTGGAGACAGCTGGGTTAAGTAACGGAGAATATATTCTGGAGTTTCTATCAGAGAATAATAGGGTGACACGTAAGCTTATTGTATGTCATTGAACATCAAACCAACCATGCGCACTACATTATCCATCATCAGTATGTTTTTAATGATCGGGATGCATAGTCAGAACGAATATTTTCTGAATGATACCCGGTGGAATGTTACACATTACTGCGAACCTATTTTTGATTCTTACACTGACTATTACCACGTTTTAGGGGATACCATCCTCAATGATGTTCCTTATAAGATTATATCAGGTAACCTCAATGAGATTGTAAGATCAGAAGGCACTGTTGTTTACCGCTGGAATCAGAACACGAATGAAGATGATTTGATGTATGATTTCCATGGTGAAGTGGGAGATACACTAGATGTGAACCCCTTCTTTTTGGGGAATTATGAATTGGTCATTACTGACATTGATTCAGTGATGATCAATTCGCAATGGAAAAAGGTCTATTATGTTGTTGGCAGCAATGGACAATGGCCAATGGCTCCTGTACTGATTGAAGGCGTGGGAAGTGCCATGACGGGACTCTTCGGCGCGATTGATTCCTGGTTTGATTGCAGCATTATGGTGACTTGTTATTCGGTCAATGACCTGTCATATCATTGGAATTATGATCAGACCATCTTTGTGGATTTTGAAGAATCTCCCGGTGAATGCCTCCTGGCTGATGATATCAGTGAAATTTCAGGGAGTCAGATTTCCTTTTTTCCCAATCCTTGCTCTCGAATACTAACTGTGAAATCAGATATCCATCCTGATGTGATCACCATCATGGATGCGATGGGCAAAGTCTTTTATCAGCAATTGAAACCGGGGGCCGTTTGTGAGATTGATGTATCAGCATTGGCAGAAGGGATTTATTTCTTTGAGGTGACCACCGGCACACATTCAACAAGACATCGCTTTTTGAAAGTGGAGTGAGTCGTGGTTTGGATTGGCCATTGCGGGTTCAAGCGCCTGCAATTAAAATCCTAACAGCAATGGAGAGCGAAGTTTTCGCAAGGACACGCGAATTCACGCGCAGAGTTGTGCAATGTTTGATTGACTTTGCGAAACTTTGCGGTTAAATAAAAAAAATGAGCGACTTACATATTTCAATTATACAGACAAAACTTGTCTGGGAAGACTCTTTTGCTAACAGAGAAAATATTGATGGGTTAGTTTCCAATATCGGAAAAACAGACCTCGTCGTATTACCCGAGATGTTCACCACAGGTTTTAGCATGGCACCGGAAAGAATCGCCGAGCAACACGACGCTGCTCACATGCCTACTCTCAACAGCATGCGCGCGTGGTCGAAACAGCTCGATGCGGTAGTGACAGGAAGTGTGTCCGTGCATGATGGCCGACATTATTACAATCGACTTTATTGGGTGCGACCGGATGGAAGTTTTAGTACGTATGATAAAAGACACACGTTTGGATTTGCATCAGAAGATAAACACTATACACAAGGAACAGAACGCATTATTGAACATTGGCGCGGATGGAAAATATGTCCGTTGATTTGTTATGATCTTCGTTTTCCTGTGTGGAGTCGCAATACGGTCATTGGTGGTGATCCAGAATACGATGCGTTGATTTATGTAGCGAATTGGCCCAGTGCTCGCCGTGAGCCATGGAGAAAGTTATTGCCTGCGCGTGCCATCGAAAATCAAGTGTATGTGGTTGCATGCAATCGCGTCGGTGAAGATGCAAACGGCAATCATTATTCCGGTGATTCAATGATCATCAATCCGAGAGGAGAAACGATGGAGGAAGGAAAAGATTCGATGGAAGAAATAGTTTCCGGCGTATTGATCAAAAAAGAGCTGGAAGATTTTAGGGAAAAATTTCCGGTGTTGAAAGACGGGGATAGATTCGAATTTCTTTGAAAAATGGCTTGGATAGTTCGGAACGGCTCTGCTGTTTACTTTTTTGAAACCACAAAGATTTATTGACCAAATAATCGAATTGTCTTTTACCGTGCGATGTTTTAGTTAGCAGCGATTGCTTGATTTAAGAGCCTTCGGCTTCTCAAAGATCACAAAGCCCTGCGGACGAAATGTTTCTTTGTACTCCTTTGTGCAGTTTTTCTTTGAGTGCTTTGTGGTTTCATGGAGAATTGTTAGAAGGGAAAACTCCAAATGATCAACGTTAGAAATTGTTTCCGGCACATTGATTAAAAAAGATCTGGAAGATTTTCCGGAGAAATTTCCGGTGTTGAAAGATGGGGATAGGTTTGAGTTTCTGTAACAAATTGAGAATAGAGAATAGAGAATTGAGAATTGGGCGAAACTTCGGTTTTTTATCAAAATGAATTTGGCCCACTCAAATCAGAGCGGGACATTCTCAATTCTCCATTCTTCATTGCGACTCATCTCTCACTTCTCACTTCTTGCCTCTACCCAATAATGGGGATCCCACCCAGTTTTGTCGATTTCTCTCTATCTTGCATCAAATGCCTATCTACTATGAAACAAATTCTACTACTTGTTTTACTTTTCCCATTATTTTTAAATGCACAAACTGTTACTGTTTTCACGGATGATTTCGGTAGCGGCTGCGATGCAGATAATCCTGTCACGAATTATAATCCGCCGAGTGGAACCTGGACAGTCACAGAAACCGGGACGAACTACACCACTGCGAACATCTGGTATGTGAGTGCCGCTGAAAACGGCAATGATGCCGGTGAATGTGGAAGCGGTTGCGGAAATGATCGCACACTACACATTGGTTCAGATCCTTCAGTGATGGGTGATATCGGAGCGGCCTACTTTGAAGGGTTAGCTGCCTGGTGTAATTTATTTGGCTGTGGCGCTACGGATAAAAGAGTGGAATCTCCAACTCTTGACTGCACAGGTTTAACGAGTATTCATCTTGAGTTTGTATATATCGAAGGTGGCAACACAATCGACAATGCTACTTTGTGGTATTATGATGGTGCAACATGGAGTCAGATAGCCAACATGGCGAAAACAGTTGGTGCATGCAGTCCTCAGGGAACATGGACGCTTTACAATATCACGCTACCTGTTTCTGCTGAAAATAATCCGAATGTAAAAATTGGTTTTCGATGGATCAACAATGACAATGGTGTCGCTTCGGATCCAAGTGTGGCAATAGACGATGTATTGGTAACAGGCGAAACCTCGATCGCCGACATCACTCCACCTGTTATTAGTTGTCCACCCGGTTTGATCGTTGTTTGTGGACCACTGCCGGATTTTACAGGCAGCGCGACAGTGACAGACGATCTCGATCCATCACCTTCCATTACACAATCACCTGCGCCCGGAACTTTTATCATCAGCGGACCGATCACTTTCACTTTTACTGCAACAGATAATGCAGGGAATGAAAGTACATGTTCGTTTGACGGCACATTCTCAGATCTCATTCCACCAAGTATTGTTTGTCCCCTAGATGTTGCGATTCAGGTTGCACAAGGAAGCGGAGATGTTCAAATAGCTTCCGGTACTATTGGTTTTCCAGCATCAGATGATGATTGCTCTTTTCCAACGATAACAAATGATCATCCTTCAGATATGTATCCGGTCGGAATAACGCTTATCACATGGACTGCAACTGATGGAGCAGGGAATGAAATTGAATGTGTGCAGACTATTACTGTTACAGAAGATCAAAGTCCGATCATAACATGTCCTGGAATGTCGACGTATTCATGTGTTGCATTGTCGGATTTTACAACTGATGCAAATGTCACTGATGACAATGATCCAAGTCCGACTGTGGAGCAATCACCTGCAGCCGGAACAATGATCACAGAAGACCTTTTTGTGACACTGACAGCAACAGACAATGTTGGAAATATTTCTACTTGTACTTTCATGGTGATGTATCAGGACGATGAAGATCCATTCATCACATGTCCGGCGGATATGGAAGTAGTTGGAGACATCAATGGTGAGGCAACGGTTACAGCATTGAATCTTGGTGTTGCAGTGGCAACGGATAATTGTTCCGTACCGATTGTATCGAATGATCATCCTTCGGAAATATTTATGACAGGCAATACATCTGTGACATGGACCGCAATTGATGCTTTTGGAAATATCAGCACATGTCTTCAAACGGTGAATGTGATAGTTGATCAACCTCCTGTTGTGTTTTGTCCTGGAGAAATTACCGACATGGCTGCACCACCGTCATGTACTCCACAATGGTCAACCGGTTGTGCGGATGATATGGTTGATCGTGTAACCATAACAGCGCCGAATGGAGAAGTAATCATGGACACTGGAAATACGGGTTGTAGTGGAACACCATCGTCGTGGTCGGTGAGCCCAACAACGACCACATTATTACAAGGTAACTCCTACACGGTGCGGGTATATTCTGATATTCTATTCAATGAGTATTTTGGTGTTTGGTTCGACCTCAACAATGATGGTTCTTTTGATGGTCCTGGTGAATTTCTTGGCAGCAATTCAACTCCAGCAATAGTCGCTGCATTTAATTTGCAGGTTCCGAACGATTTGTATTTAATAGTCCAACGACGTTTGCGTGTTATTGCCGATTGGAATAGCCCGAGAACCTCCGCTGATTATTGTGCTTCAGAAACATGGGGAGAAGGCGAGGATTTTCTTTTAACGATTAATTCTGCGAACTTGAGCATTGAATGCAATGAGCTGCCGTATTATCTAAATGACGTTGTCGTCTCGGATGATTTTGATGATATGCTTGATCTAATCCAGGACCCTCCGGTTGGTACGATCATATCTTCAGACACCGAGGTTACTGTAACAGCTACAGACAATGCAGGCAACTCAAGTTCATGTTAGTTTATGGTTTATTACGCAGATATCACTCCGCCCTTGATTGAATGTCCTGCGGATATTGTAGTGCCCGCTGCGAATGGATTTTGCGAATCTGACGTGGATGTTTCTGAACTTGGCAATGCATATGTCGTTGATAATTGCGCAGTAGATCATGTTGACAATACTTGGACACCTTTGACACAATATTCAGTGGGTAATTCTCAAATTCAATGGACTGTTTACGACGCGTTTGGAAATTCGGCAACATGCAATCAACAAGTCACAGTGCTAGATGTTGAGTATCCTGAGA
>JANOVT010000095.1:0-11373 GCA_031417525.1 Flavobacteriales bacterium
ATCGTCCAAAAGCAAAAACTTATTCTCTTTATTGAAAGCGATAACAGAAGCTAAGAAGAATGATAAACCAAAGCAGTTAAGATGTGATTCACTAAAATACTTCTGTGGTGGTGAAACCCAGTTGCCGTTATACTGATACTCAATAGTAATTCCGTTGAGTTCGTCTTCGTCACCAATGGTTACAATTTTCAATTCTTGAAACTGTTCGCCAGGATTCATAAACTGATAGTATTCGTTTATCGTTCCTGAAAATGTTGTGATAAAATTTTCAAGTCCTTCCTTTTGCTTCTTTACAAATTCGTTGTAGATGACTTCCATTGATGCCCTCTGGTCTTCTAAAACTTTCTTTTCCTTCTCAAATTTCTTAATGCGTAAGAAGGCATCTTTTGCAGATGAAATGTTTGAATAGGTAACAGCATTATTATCTTTTTTCAATGCTGCTTGTATGGCTGTGATTTTTGAAGTTAGCGTTGTAAGAATTGCAAAGTCAGTTTCTTTTAGTTTTAATATTACGGCTTCGGAAATTTTATTTCCCGATGTTACTTTTTCGTTGCCGTCTTTTTCATAGGCGGAAATTTTTGCAACTAAATCATCAATTGCTTTTTTAATTGGCCCAAAAGATATTTCGTTGTAGTAGGCATCACTCCGCAAAAGGTCGAGCCGTTTAATTCTCTCGGCTGAAAGTTTAATGACGGCCTGTTGAGCTGTATCAAAAGCAGCCTTTCTTTTTGTTGATTCTTCAATTTGTTTTAATCGCTTTTGAATGTCTTTAAGCAATTCATCTTTACCCTTGGGCTGCAAGCACAAAGGACAAGTATCGTCTTTGTGATATTTTTTTTCAATCACAGTGCTACCTGCCCTAAGCAAATCTGCTAAAAATACTTGCATTATGCTTTGAACGTCGTCTGCAATTTGCTTAAACTCTGTGTAATACTTTTCATACTCCGAACTAAGCAATTCAATTTCGCCTTTCAGATTTGTTAATGTGCTTATGCAGTTTTCAAGATACCTTAATTCATTGAGAATTTTGGTGTTAGCGGGGGCTTTGAGCAAAGTAAGAACCGCATCAATGTCTTTGAACGACTTTACAACAACACCTAATTTCAAGGGAGTAATTATTTCGTTCACCTTCTCAAACAAATTCTTTTCTACTCCGATTGCTGCACCAATTTTTTCAATCTGAATTTGCTTTTGTGTATTGATTTGCGATTCGTAATTCTGATTTTTGATTTCAGTTTTGATTGAGTTGTATGCTTTCTTCAAAACCTCTTTTGTCTTGTTAACTTCTGCAAACCCTATAACATCAGATAAACTTTTGAGTTTATCGCCTTTGGTTTTATCAATGAAGTCAGTAAGAAACTGATAACGAAGAATAAGATTTTCGCTTTGTGTTTGATTTAGAAAGGTATCAAAGTCGTCTGACTTATTTGAATAATCAGAAACTAATTTGCCTTTTTTGTTGCTTAGTGTTTTGCTGGAATTGACACCCGCCTGTGTAAAATCTATTTCGACGGAAGAAACAACTGTGTTCGCAATGTTTGCATTTCGCAAAGCATCTTTCAAGTCAATTTCTTGTCCTGCTAAATGACTTACTGAATCATTAAAAAACCATTCCAACGAATCAGAGATACTACTCTTGCCTGTTCCATTGTCTCCATAGAGCAGAATTGATTTTTCCGAAAGAGTGAGTTCCATTGCTTCTTGAACTCCACGAAGACCAGTGATGGAAATCTTTTTAATTTTTGTTGGCATCTTTATCTCTAAGATTTGAAAGTTCGTTTTTTACATTGGTGTCAGTCAACTTTCCTTGTTCATATAAGTTGGCTAAGCATTCTGCAAGTCCTTTATCTACATTTTTGATTTTAGAAATGTTGGTGAAAAAGTCATCCAGAATTTCCTTACCAGATTTTACCTTGTTGTCCATTGGTTATTTAGTTTTAAAATAGTTCCAGTCAATTTTCAAATTAACAGTCAAGTCGCTACTGTGTATTTCTGCTCCCGTCTTGTTGTTACAAATCGGATAAACCCCATAGTGTTCAACAAAGCTTATAATGAAATAACTTTCAAGGTCTTCAATTCGGAAATCCCAATTTGCCTTTAAGATGTCAAAGTTTAAGTAAGTAAAAAGTAGTGGGTCTTTCTTTCTATAATTTACCAACCCCACATTTTTTGATTTGCCCACAAAGTGTCCACTCAACCTACTGCCGATGCTGTTGGTTTTCTTTTCGCTCATACCGATGTAAATCAGTTTTGATTTGTCAAAGGGATATTGAATGAATGTTTTTTGTGTGAAAATAAAATACAACCCTACTATACCACCAAGAGATTTGATATTGGTTTGATCAAAAGATTTCGGCTTGTCGAAGTATATTGATATTATCTGCATTTTATTTTGTGTTCGTCGTTTGGTTTTGCTGAAGGGTCAATTTGTTTGTGCGTTTTTGGTTAGTTAGTTTGATGGTTGGTCGGTCGAACGCGGAATGACCGCGAACTAAATTAAGTGGATGTTATAGCCATCTTTAGCCGACGTTCGTGCTAGAAAAAATCCATTCTCCCCTCACCCCACCCTCATCACCCACCTCCTCACCCCACTCTTCCGCTCCACAAAAAACACCAACTCTCCTTTCTCCATACAAAACCCAACGTATTTGTCGGCGCCTTCGTCGCGGTCGAATTCGGGATTGGTTTTGTAGTAGGTGTCCATCATACGCGCAAGTACTTTTTCCTTTTCCGCAGGAGTGTAGAGTGAGTCGAGTGTGATAGAGCTGTTTGTTTTCAGGTTGACATTAAAACAATGCACCGTGCTCATGCTGCCGTGGCCGTCACTGGAGGCGTTCCATTCTTCGCTCAGGGTCATGCTGAAGATCTCCGGCGTATTGGTGTGTACTGTGTATTCTATCACCGTGCTCTCCGGATATTGTGGCGTGTAGCAGGTGTCGGGAGTGGGATAAAAATCGGGACCGCAGTGGTCGTCGTTCATATTGAGCATTCGCAAGTCCTGACCAATGCGCACAATCTCGGCGTTGATTTTTTGTCGCACATCGCCATCCCAGGTTTCCCACACAAACGGCATGGTCAGATCGTATGCGTAGTTATAACAATTGTTGTCGTCGAAGTAAGTGGCTTTGTAATGGTGCGCGGTAATGGTCGTCTGCGAGGTGGCGGTTGTTTTGTCGAACGTTAACATAAATGCAAGCAACAGCAAGATGATTAGGCGGTAGTGGTTAGCGGTTGTCGTTGACATTTTGTGGTGTGTCAAATTAAATACAAAAGATGTATCGTATTGGATAATTGTGAGTCGGATTGTTTTTTTTAGTGTGAGAGTGAGTGTGAGAATTGAGGGGGCGGCTAGTATGGCGGATTTGCTATCTCATAACTCACACTCGCTCTGTTTTGCCCTTCACCCCAGAATGATGAGTATTCTCTTCAGTGGTGCCGCCTTTTAAGAATTGATTAGAATGGGCGGGGTTATGGCTAGTTGAAATTAACTGTCTTTCATAAATTTCAACGCTTCTACAGTTCCATTTTCAATTGTTATGCATAGAAAGTAGCAGCCTGTTGGAAAAGCTTCTGTATTGACTTTAATAAGAGTGGTATTTGGTTGTGAAGTAAAAATAATTCTGCCGGTCAGGTCGGAAATTTCAATGGATGAAATTTGTGCTTGACTCTGAATAGTTAGTTCGATTGTTGTTGGATTGGGGAATATGGAAATAGACTTATCTGATAATTGTTCTGATATTCCTACCGTGTTGCAACAATCAATGCCAAAAGGGAATTCATAAGTCGGAAATTTTCTATCGTCATTTTCAAAGTAACAGTGTAGCCATTCATTTAAATCCACACATGAAAAACTGAGCGAATGAACTAATCCAATTTGGAGGTTACCAATGCCTTCAATCCAGTATTCTGTATTGCCTGCCAACGCGGAAGCTTCATCATAAACGAGCGTCCACATTCTTCTGTTGCTTCCATCATACATTGTTATTTCTTCAATGGCAGTTACTTCCAGTGTCTGTGGTTCTGCAAAAAAATCAAAGCACGTTTCGAGTGTTACACTTTCACCCACTTCCAATGTAAAATCGAACAAAAGTTCATCTTCCTCCAATTCATTGTGCCGACTATACCATTTTCCCGAATCTTCTCTTATGAGCATAATCGGAGTGATTGGAATATTTTCACCGCAATAACTGAATTTTTCTAGCTGATAATAGATGGTATCGTTGACACTTATTGTTCCATTGTTGCGGTAGGCATAAGTGCCATGTTCACTGTTTAACATTGATTGCCAGGCCATCTGCCAGGTGGCATTCATTGGAATTGGCAGCGGGTCAGTTTGAGCAGCAAGAGAAAGACTTGAAACTACAAGCGCAACGCAAAGTAGTGTTTTCATCTTGCTACTGTTTAATGATTTTGTGCAAATAAAGCTGTTCATTGCTATCAGTACATTTAAAAGTGTAAACCCCCGAAGGGAGGTTTTGCAAAACCAATCTGCATTGGATGATTTGGTTGAACTGTTTTTGCAGAACTAATTGCCCTTGCATGTTTAATAGATCAATGCTCCAATTGTCCCTTTGTGGAAATTCTATGGTCACATCACCATTTGTGGGATTAGGGTAAACCAATAAATTCTGATTGGGTTCAAACTCGGTTATTCCAACGGAACAGCCAGAAACCAAACAGCCTAAACTATCTATTCGGATGAGATATGAATCTTGAATATATCCACCCTGCGGGCCTTTGCCTGTATACATATATACCCGGCCAAGCGCTGTAATTGATCCGTTGTCATTTTCTACAAAATCATTCAACTGACATTGTGCTGGTGAAGATTCGAGTTCAGTATAACCTTCGGGAATGAAGACTTTTTTCCACATCAGATTAAATTCATCATCAAGCTTCATTATAAAGGCGGCATTGTCCAATGGACCGAAAGCGGACTCGGGTATAACATCAACGCGACACTCTCCAACACCAAGATAACCACCCGAGTCAAGCTTTTTAAATCCATGAAGACGGTTGATCGAATGAGGCGCGAAGTAGGCTCTTGTCCAAAGTGTGTCTCCGGTGGCCGCATCCATTTCTCCCACAAGCGGCTGAATGCTGACGTTGTCTACATAACGTGTTCCTGCGAATAAATAATTGCCATTATTGAGCGGCACAATTCCAATTGCCCCAAGATTCGGATTGAGACCATTGTTTAGTATGTTCGTCCATATGCTGTTTCCCGAATAATTGAATTTGATAATGATCTGGTCACCGTGATTATTCTCCTGGTCCTGTTGTGTGGCATATCTCCATCCGCCAACTACAAATCCATCGCCAACATCTGTTATGCACTTGGGACTAAAAACAAATCCTGTATCGAATGTTTCGTGCCATTGGTATATGCCTTCGGGCGAACATTTGATGATGAGGCCTTCAGTATTGTCGGTGATATCGTTATTCGTACATACAAGATAAATGCCGCTGTCAGTGATTATTCCACCATAGACATTCGGGCTTTGATCCGATAACATGTCCAAAATTTCCAGCTGAAGACTTTCACCAAAGACACTAAATTTTTGGAGAAAGGGTACAAGTATTTCGTCTTGCATATTTCCGTAATTCCCAATGATCCATTTTTCTTGTTCAGTAGTTGAGGCAAGTATATTGATATTCCAGTTTGACTGTGAGAATGTTGAAATGGCGGAGGTCAGTGTAGTATCCCAGAGCAAATCTCCTTCTTCATTAAAGTAGGCAACAAGGGTGGTAAATCCATTTAGAGGATCCGTTGCAGGATGTGTGGTCAGGTAATTATTTCCTGATTTGATGATCGCTCCACCATCATTTGAAAACCCATTGTGATCATATAATGTTTCAAATTGTTGACTGATGCCGGTAAATGCATACAGAGCAAAGGCTATTGAAATTAATCTTTGTTTCATGATTTGCTTTCTCATAACTCACACTCACTCTGTTTTTAATTTATGAAGGATGTATCCGATAACATAGTCGGATTGCGTCGTTATGGAAATGTCCTGATTTTCTTCAAGCTCCGCTAAGGCAGTTTTGATAATATCCCATTCTTTCAGGTGATGGTATTTTTCGTAGGGGGAATTCATTTGGCTTTGGTGTTTACTATGGATCCGCGGGAATGATGGTCAAATAAAGCAGAAAACCGAATGTTCAAAAATAGTAATTTGATGGATTAGTTAAGGAATGCGAATCTCATGATCCGTTTTATTAGGGCTCGTGTCTTCACGATTGACTTATTCATTGGTTCCGCGGCGGAGACGCCGCACCGCAAGGTTTCTATGAATTGAAAGTTTTAATTAGAAAACCCCGCTCAAAAAGTAGCGGGGTTTTTGGGGTTAAAGGTATTTTATCCTGAATCAGAAAACTTACTAGTTGGAAAGCGTTGAGGTTTTTGCCAACGGGTAATCCGTCACATGAGAAACCAACATGTTGCCTTCCGCTAATCTTTCCGAGTAGTGAGTGCCTAACACTGATTGGTTAGTAGTTTAACCGCCAGGTAGAATGTCCTTCACTTGGGTCTGTACTTAATACTACATCTTGAGTAAAGGAAAATTCGTCGCGATGTTCTTCCCAATAGAATGAATCAATTGTTCCTGGGACATGTCGCATTTCACCACTAAAAACGGTGCTATGGATGTCAACTTTTTCCCATGCGTCATCGCCACGAGCAATAAATTTAACTTTCAAATGCCCAGCAATACCGTTGCGAAATTCTTCATAATAAGGCGGTGTGAAACCCGAATAACTCACTCCAATCCCGGAATGATTTTCAAACACCCAGAAGTAAGTGGCATTTTCATTTCTGTTGAGGCGGGAAGTTCGTCCCGGTTCAAGCCTGAGCCGTTGAATGAGTGTTCCATCACGATAAATTTCCATGTCAATCTCCGTGTCTGTTCCGCTCCACCATTGATTGCCAGTTTGAATTCTCCAGGAGATTTTTGTAACTTTTTTCATTTTGTTTAATTTAAAGTTGTGCTTACTCTAATCAGTTTTCAGCATTCCTGATGTGTATTTTTTTAGTGTGAGAGTGAGTGTGAGAATTGAGAGGGCGGCTCATGTGGCGGATTTGCTTTCTCAAAACTCACACTCACACTCACTCTGTTTTCTAGTGTGATTGGTTTCCGCATTTCCCCAATAATTATTCAATTAAAAAATGTCGAACACATGGTCACCAAGCATCATAAATGCGCAGCCGGCAATTTGTGCTGTTGGCGCAGCAAGTATGTGGCCGCCGATTATTTCTGCTGCCAATACAGGCTCGGTTCCCTGCGGCACATGATTCACGTTCTGAACAGTGAGATAAATATTCCACTTGCTTTTAGGCTCCATAGGAGGAATGCGGAACTTGCCCTTGAAACAACATCGGTTTGATTTAACATGCACATGTTCGTGCTCTTTAAATTTCACATGTGCTACCTGCAATCTTTTCAAAACTTCTGTGGAGAGCGTTGTTGTTTTTTCATTGGCAATATCTGTATCCACACAATATTTCATCACAACACCCTCACCTCCGCCGCCAGTTACAATAACACGCGAAATACCGTCACCTTCTATCTTTAACTCTTGAATGTCGCCTGATATGCCTGAGCTGTTTACAGTACCAATCAATGCACCGTGATGGTCGTAAGCCTTTGCAGAGATGGGCTGTGAGGTGAAGGCCACCACTGTAATATAAACACCCGAACAGGGATTATGATGGAATTCCAACCCTCTCTGGCCAATCATCAGTTCACCCCTATTACCGCCACCTCCTGATGTCTGCCAATCGGTAATGATGAGATCTTTCCGATTCATTTCATAACACAGGAGCCAATCAAAATCATATTTGTATGGAAACTTTGTCCCCGGTTTTAATTCACCAAAGTCATAACACAGTTTTTTAGCATCATTTTGTTTAGGCGGATACCACGGCATTTTTTTTGGACATTTGGTTGGATGCAGAGCGACGGGATATGCAACATCTGGCCTTTTTTCTGACACAAGATGCGCAACCAGGTGATAGGCGTCACAAGGTCTTGGCTGATAATCCCAGATTGCAGCATAAATTTCTGCTTCATCACCCGGGTTGTACCATTGCTTATCTGATGTTACATATTTACCCAACAGAAACTGTGCATTGATCTGGTTTTCTGATACCACATGATTGTATGCTTTTCCATCCGTTTGCCGGGTGTAATCCCATTTCACATCTACTTTGAATGGAGTGCCGGGAATGGGCAGGTCATGGTACTGTGTATCCACAATAACTTTTTCAAATATGGTTTTTTCTGACGGATCCGGAATGGTGGCATCCTGGCCTCTGCGACTTGGGTCGCGATAGTCACTTGCAGCAGCAGCAATGGCAGCAGCAGCAGCGGCTCCGTATAGTCCCGCTGCAATAGGATCCGGTGTTTCCCACTCCAGTAGTGAAGTGATCAAAGGTCCGCAAGCCAACACTTTTGTTACCCCTTCAACATGATCGCCTGCGCGTGGAATACCCGGTTGAATGATGGTGTCGCCTTCTTCACCACCATCTGCCCATACGTGCCAGTTTGATAGCGCCATTAAATCACCTGAATCATTGTCGGTGCAGAGTATACCAATCGTTCCCCAGGAGTTAATCCACACGGTGTGGTTATCTGCATTGCTGGTGCTCCATCCGCCATTCAATGGATCAGCCACTACATCACCCCGGCTTCCTGCTGCTGATGCATGTTTTTTCGGATTGTTTACCATTACATCCGTTTGTATTCCTTCGATGCTGTCCGGAATTTTTTTAGTTCCCAGTGCTTGCAGCACCCGTTCACTGGATGTCTTTTGATAAACGGAGAAGATGATGCAAACGCCTTTGCCCAATTTACCGTTCGATTTTCCAAGTCCCCAGCTAATGTGTTTAATGTTGGGGTCATTGGAATATTCGACTTTTAATCTCTTAATAAGTTGGTTTAAATATTCAGGATTAAGTTCCTTATTTGAATCTTGTTTCATTTTTCGGATTTTTTAGAATGTGACATTTAAAATACTTTGAACATCTTCCAGGAATGAAGCAACTGCAGATGCAAGATCATCTGTTCCTGAATGATTCAATCCAACAGGTCTGAGGGTTGCATGATGCACCCAACAGGATCCGGAGTCGCCATGGTTGCCGACTTCCATACCATTGCCGAATGCCGGATCACCGTCCGTTACTATGCGTATCTGACCAATTCCCCAATTCACTTCAGGATGACCATCAGCATTTGTATCAGTAATAATACCGAAGGTTAAACCAGTTCTTCCGCCTGATTTAAATACGCGAAGGTTATCCGTATCATTTGCTATGAGAAAGGCTTCAATTTCTGCCCTGGACATGACGGGTCCGTTCAGCGCTACGACACCATCAAGAGAGGAAACAAACACGGTGTGAGCTTCGTCGGATCTGGCATCTATAACTTCGAGCAAATGCGGTGTTCTGCTGCCGTCAAGCTTGCAGAGCGCCGCATCAATATCATCTGCCTGAAAACGATCTAATGTTCCTATTACCAGGTCTTCATCATGGTAGGCAATATCCGCGGCCTCGGTAAGAACACCGGCAATGAACAGAATAGCCGCTAAGATCAATAGCAGAACTTTCCACCACGGATCATCAAATGGAATTGGCCCATATTGACCGGCAAATGGATGAGCAGGCTCAATGACAAATTCATATTTAATAGGAAAAGCGAAAAATGGTTTGATACAATATTTGCCGGCTTTAATTTCTGTTGGATCACAACACTTTTCCCAGTCAGGCCCTAATGTTCCTACAAGCAATTTATTGATATCGCACGGGTCGATTTTTTTATCATCGAGAAGGTCAAGTAATTTCTTTCTTAATTCTTCAAGAGTCTGTTGCTTGACATCTGTTCTGCATTTACATTTTTTCCTGGACTTCCTGGCACTCTTTAAATCATAACCGACCTCTTTCAATTTCAATCGTATGGTACCCTCTGCAATAGAACATACCAATTCACCTTTAGCACTATCAACGTAGGAAGAGCTTACAAATATTTGCTTTTCCATGAGCCGTTTAGGATTTGCCGGATCGGGCGTGCCCGCAATATCTATATGTATAAACTGTACGTCATATTTTCTTGGTGCCGCAGCGGCTACATTTATTTTAAAGTAAACCGTTTTGGATTCGCCTGGTTGCAACCCATGAAGGCTCATGCCCCGGCCGACCTGATTTTGACCAAGTCGCACCAGTTCTTGTGCGCTCCAGCTATCGATGATGGTTATACCCTGAGAGGAAAGCACCGACCGCGAATGATTTGTAATGTCGAGAGTGTGGGTATTTGTAAATGGCTCGGCCCAGACATTAGTAACACGCACTCCCATATAGTATGTACCCAATATGGTATCGAATATTCCATCCGGCATCTGGAACATATCATTCGTCCTAACTGCATATGGCCTGTATGGAATTTCAAACATGCGTCCATTAAAGAATGCGTCCCACTGAATATCTTCATAGTCTTCAGCGGGCCTTGGATCTTCGGAGCCTATGACATATTTGAGTGCAGCGCCATTCTGCGTTCGGCTCAATAATTTCATTTTGGAAGGATTCCAGTTGGCCTCTCCGGCATTCTGATATTCAGCAATTAAATCCCAGCCATGTATTCCTGTAGCAATGTTTACATTGCCATCAACAGGATCGAAAGTGCCGTTACCCGTTTCAGCATCTGCAATTCTGAATCGGTTTTTAAGCGAGTGGATAGTCTTTGTTGTAACCAGCCGCCAATTACTGTAGAGTTTCATGGTTATTTGTTTTAGTTTGTGTTTTAATTTTATTTATGTTCAATCGTTGAAATGAGGAGATGGTCTGCACTCGGAGCCGATCCACAGTCTCAAAACTCACACTCACACTCGCTCTTTTTCTAGTGTGAGAGTGAGTGTGAGAATTGAGAGGGCGGCTCATGTGACGGATTTGCTATCTCATAACTCACACTCACACTCACTCTGTTTTCTAGTGTGAGAGTGAGTGTGAGAATTGAGGGGACGGCTCTGGTGGCGGATTTGCCATCTCATAACTCACTCTCACACTCACTCTGTTTTTAGTGTGAGAGTGAGTGTGAGAATTGAGAGAGCCTTCAAACGGAGCCGATCCGCTTTCTCATAACTCACACTCACACTCACTCTGTTTTCTAGTGTGAGAGTGAGTGTGAGAATTGAGAGGGCGGCTCATATGACGGATTTGCTATCTCATAACTCACACTCACAATCACACTCAATCTCTAAATATCGTCTCCCCCTTCACCAACCACGAAAACCCAAAACTTTCCACAGCTAATGTTTCCATCCAGAAGGTGAGATGATAGTCTTCGAGATAGGAGCTAGGTAACACATCCATTGCCGCAAGTC
>JANOVT010000096.1:0-41600 GCA_031417525.1 Flavobacteriales bacterium
TCAAATGATCGCAATCCAAACATGGATTTTGCAGGGAGCCCAGAATAACAGCTGCTCAGAAGACTGCAATCCGGCTGATTTCTCATATACAGCCAACATAAAGCCCATCATTGACCTTACTTGTGGAGGATGTCATTCCGGTAACAATCCAACTGGCTCCATACTTCTTGAAACTTATGCTCAAGTTAACGCTGCAGCTCTCGACGGCAGTCTGATGAGTTCTTTGAATGGTACGGATGGATATGCAATCATGCCAGATAATTCAACCGGATTACCCGAATGCTATATTAGCCAATTTCAAAATTGGGTAAATGCCGGAGCGCCAAATAATTGATGAATCTTATGTCTCGAAACTCTATCATTCTGTTTTTTTCCATTGTTACTTTTTTGCTGGTGAGTAGCCTCTATTCCTGTTACTATGACAGAGAAGACTATCTCTATTCAACAACTACTACTTGCACAGATACAGTCTATTCGTATATCGGTCGTATTAAAACCATTGTTGATCAGAATTGTGCGACGTCCGGGTGCCATGCCGGTGCTTCACCAGAAGCTGGGATAGGTTTGGAAAACTACGCTGATGTAAAAAACAGCGTAGAAAATGGCCAATTCCTTTGCTCCATAACTTGGAGTAGCGGTTGTTCTCAGATGCCAAAAAATAGCAGTAAATTAGACAACTGTACAATAACAGCGGTTGAACAATGGAAAGCAAAAGGTTATCCTGAAAACTAATATGAGTACAAAAAAAATAATTCTGATCGTCCTTCTCGCCGTAGTTGTATTCGGCGGTGGCTATGGCCTGTATCTCTGGAATAAACCTCACAGAACTGCAGAAGATGAAAAGCCCTTCGCGACAGTTACTGCAAATGATTTATTCTTGGAATTTTCTACCAATGAAACAGTTGCATTCGAAAAATACCGGGATAAAGTCATACAGATAAATGGTGTCGTAGAAGAAATCAAAACCGATGCATCTGGAAATACAGATCTTGTCCTCACCACGGATGATATTTTGGGGAAAGTTGTTTGCACCTTAAAACAAGGAGCAAATTCTGCCGGCGTTGAGGTTGGCATGACAGTTGACTTAAAAGGAATATGCAACGGCTTTCTCAGCGATGTGCTGCTCAATCAGGGGGTGGTTGTTAATCAAAAAAATCAAACTAAAAATTAAGTCATGAAAAAATTTCTTGGAATTGTAGCTCTTACTTCTGTATCACTTTTTGCTGGTGCCCAAAAGTATTTTACGAAAGATGGCTCCATCCGTTTCTTCTCGGATGCCAAAGTCGAAAAAATTGAAGCAACCAACAATAAAGCAACCTGTGTATTGGATGTATCAACCGGACAAATCGAATGGTCAGTGCTTCAGATGGGATTTGTCTTCGAAAGTGCTTTTATGCAAGAACATTTCAATGAAACCTACATGGAAAGTGCAAAATTTCCGAAAGCAACTTTTAAAGGCCTCGTAGAGAATATGAGTTCTGTCAATCTTCAAAAAGATGGAACTTATAAAGTAAAAGTTTCGGGTGATCTCACATTGCATGGTGTCACGAAAAAAACTACTGTTGATGGTACTTTCGCTGTTGCAGGAGGAAAAATCACATCCAATTCAAAATTTTTCGTTAAGCCATCAGACCATGGCATTGTGATCCCGGGTGATAAGGCAGAATCCATCTCAAACAACATTGAAGTGACTGTCAGCGCTAACCTCACTGAACTTAAAAAATAAATCTTTTCGTGAATTCCAATATGCGTAAACATCTTTTGTCAGGGCTGATTCTTTCGGCCCTGTTTTCTTTCCAACCGGCTTACTCTCAGCAGGACACTACCGATCTGCTTTCGTTGCTCGGGCCTGAAGAGCCAACAACAAATTACGCTTATGCAACTTTTAAATCCAGTAGGGTTATCAATATGCATTCGGTTGAAAACCCGGCGGCTGGCGTAATGGATTTCCGAATCGCACACCGTTTCGGCACCATCAATTCAGGTGCTGAAAACTTATTTGGTCTTGATCAGGCTTACATGAGGTTGGGTTTTGAATTCGGAATTACCGACAGACTCATGGCTGGATTCGGAAGATCTAACGTGAACAAGGAAGTCGATGGATTTTTAAAATACAAAATTCTAAGACAAAGCAGTGGCAAGAAGAACATGCCCATCAGCTTGTCCTTCTTTACCTCAATGGTTGTGCGCACCACTGCGTGGGAAAATCCTGATCGCAATAACTATTTTTCTTCACGGCTTTACTATTGCAATCAACTCTTGATTGCGAGAAAATTCAATGAATCTCTTTCGCTACAAATTGCCCCGACGATGGTACACAGAAATCTTGTCCCCGATTCAACAGTAAAAAATGATGTGTATGCTGGTGGAATTGGCGGCCGTTACAAACTCACGAAAAGAACAACATTCAACGTTGAGTACGTTTATGTGATGCCTGGGCAATTGGAGAAAATGTACAAAAATTCCTTCTCCGTTGGATTCGACATTGAAACAGGAGGTCACGTCTTTCAATTACACATGACCAACAGCAAACCTATGAACGAGAAAGGTTTTATAACTGAAACCACAGGTGACTGGGCGAAAGGTGATATTCAGTTCGGTTTCAATGTCTCAAGAGTTTTTACGATTCACAAGAAAAAAACGCCAACTGAATAAAGTCTGTCAATTAAGAAATCAGTCCACTCCGAGGTACTTGTGCGTCTGAATAGAAATCCTCCAATCCGGATTTGTACGTATGAAATCCAGAATCAAAGGCTGTATGACTTCTCGCTTTTCCCATTCCGGTTGAAGATATAATTTGCAATTTTCGTTTAATTGTTTGGCATGTTTTACTGCCCATTCAATATCCGATTTATGAAACACAACCACCTTTAATTCATCAGCCAGGGCATAGATGCTTTGAACAGGTTCTTTAAACTTTTTCGGTGAAAACGTCACCCAATCCCAATTACCAGTAAGTGGATACGCTCCGGAAGTCTCGATATGCGTCCGGATGTTATTCTCTTGCAACAAGGAAGTTAAAAGGCTGAGATCATACATGGCGGGTTCCCCTCCCGTCACAACGCAAATTCTGGCGCCTGATTTTTTTACTTCCTTTACGATCTGAGTTGTCGAGATTTTCGGATGCTTAGATGCATCCCAACTGTCTTTGACATCACACCATACGCAGCCCACATCACAACCACCCAATCGAACGAAATATGCCGGTGCGCCCGTATAAACTCCCTCGCCCTGAACAGTATAAAAAGTTTCCATCACCGGGAGTGATTCATTATTTACCATGAAGCAAAGTAAAGTTCAAATAAGGAATGATGTAGTAACAAATTCAAGTTTGGAATAAGTTCTTCGAAGGAAATTACGACATACAAGTGTGCAAAGGATCGCAAGAAAGTTGGGTCATAAAAAAATCCACATCGACAGTAGATTAAAAAACTCAAAGTGAACATGAAATCAATTTGATTCTGAGCGTTCCCATTTTACTTCATTTACCTGAGTTCAGGTCCTGCACAAAGCGCAATGTCTTGTGTGCAAAGTTCCGCCAGATGTCATTGGTGCCTAAACCTATCGACCGAAGCCGCAAACATCAGCATTGAAGTGAAAATTTTTGTCGTCCATATCAACCAAAATAGAGGGTCAACCTGGGTAAGCAACAGTATTCAAAATGATTCCAATTGTCAGGTATTGTTGGTCTTTTTATGCTATCTGCCAATGTGGATCTTTAAACAAAGCAACCTTCGTCGCCCCGACCAACCCGTCTATCGAATCGAATTGATGTCGAAATGTAGTCCTTTATTCAAAAGATTGGTTATCAAACAGGTGGAATCTTTTGAACTTTGTATTCACCACCGATATCAACAATGGTGGATAAACTCAACTTTTCCTGAATGTTTTGATCAATCCAAGCAAAGCAACAACTGCCCAGGTCCCTTCCAATATTGCGAACGGCACTGAATTCACCAGAATGCTTCCCCAAAAAGCCAGAACTCCGCCGATCAGATTCAAAAGAAAATAGATGACCGATTTTTCGCTCATCCGACTAATGGTGGTGAGAAAAAAAGGAATCAGAATTAACAAAACCCCTAAACCCGAAATCCAATCTACAAAGGTCATGATTGAATCTACTTATTCATCATCACCGCCTTTGGACGATTCTCCGACAAACCAATCCTTTTTGGCCCGGAAAAGCACATTAAATGTGGTAAGAGAACCATAAATCCGAGTGATGTACTGCTGCATCTCGACTTTTTCCGAATCAGTTAACTTACTATGTGCATTGATCTTTTGTTCCATCACACGTAAGCGATCACGCAACAAAACGATTTTATGAAAGAAATTTTCTATCGGAATTTCCTTTGGTTTCAGCGAATGATCTTTCGGTTGTAAAAGCAATGTTCCGCCCTCCCATCGATCACCTATTTCGACAATTTCATTCACTTCATAAAACATATCGAAAACATTTTTTACTGCAACCACCACATCTTCGAGCTCCACCGTGGAAGTCTGAGCAGGTGCCGGTTCCAGAAGTGAAAACCCATCATACGCTTTTCCGATTTCCTTTTCACCCTGATCTTTGAAAAAGATCCGATAGCGATGTTCATCCATTCCAAACACTACACCTTCTCCATAGGTGGGGTGCGTTATTCTTGCTCCAATGCCAAAATTCATGTCTTCCTTTGGTAATAATTTGTGCGGCCAAACCTACAGTTCAATCTTCATAATTCTCCTTCGCAACAAAAAAAATTAACGTCATCCATTCATATTGTTTTGAAACTCGGTGAGCGAGTTCTGAACTCATTTCGCAGGCTCAAGAATTTCGAATTTGTCCAAATCATTGAGATCCATGATGACCTGTCCGTCTTCACCAACACTAAATGCCCTTAAGAATCGGGCATTCCAAACGATTTCCTCCGCTGTATAACTAAACCGCGAATGAACAGTTTGATTAAAGGTATCATCAAATCCGGAAACCAAAATAAGCACTTCTGCATCAAGTTCTAATAACTCATTATTGCTTAAACCGAAGAGTGGACTTGTGTCATCCATTTTATGCACAAGTGTCCAGCTCATCGGTAAAAAGGTGATCTTGTCAATTTCCAGCTTTAGATTAAAGTATCGGCGATTATTTTGATCTTCTTTAGAAACACGCATCATCAAAATAGCTCTTGCGCTCATTTCCATCAATACATTGTTGCGTGCATTTGCAAGACGAAACATCAGGGCGGAATTTTGTTCAAAGGGCGTTATCAAAGCAAGCTCACTGTATCGCAAAAGTGCACGGGGCCTGGAGAAGCGGGCATACATAAGTCCGGTAGCCAAAGCAAAAAAGATGAGTCCGGTAAATGCTTCAAAGGATGCCAGTGTACTAGCTAATATTCCTCGCGGTGCAATTGCACCATATCCCACTGTAGTAAAGGTTTGTGTTGAAAAATAGAAACAATCCATGAAGGTGCCTACCATGGTTTCCCCCCTCACACCAATGAGATGTTCTGTTCCGATCAGAAAAAAGCCTAGTCCAAATAGTGCGCTGATACCGACGTAAACGATGAGAATAAGCAGAAAAAAAGAGATGTTGCTCAGCTGAAGCAAAAATTGATACACATTGCGCAGTCCGCGTTCACCACCTCGACGCTGAACGTTAAAACTGCCATCCCGATTGATTGCCCGTTTCGCCCGGCCTGCAATCTTCTCACCAAAACCAGGATCCTGAATTCGAGATTGATCTAACTTTTTACTAAACATAAATTCAAAAAATATCAAATTGGAGTTGCAAATAGATCATAGTGTTCTGCACTATCGATCACAACTTCAGCGAAATCACCCACCCGCAGATATGCTTTAGACTTTTCGATGATCACTTCATTGTCCACTTCAGGTGAATCAAATTCGGTGCGCCCGATATATTGATCTCCTTCAATCCTGTCAATCAACACCTTTAATTTTTTTCCGACCTTGTTTTGATTCAACTCATACGAAATTCCAGATTGAACTTCCATCACTTCATCTGCCCTTTTGCGTTTGGTCTTCGACGGAACATCATCTTTCACTGCATACGCATGAGTATTTTCTTCATGTGAATAGGTAAAAATACCCAAACGATCGAAACGCGATTTTTCCACCCATGTGAGCATTTCAGAAAAATCTTCTTCTGTCTCTCCGGGATAACCGGCAATCAGAGTGGTGCGCAAAGCAATTCCAGGAACTTTTGTGCGAATCGTATCAATCAATGCGTCTGTCTTTTCACGTGTGATGCCCCGACGCATAGCTTGAAGCATTTTGGTCGTGCCATGCTGAAGTGGCATATCGAGGTACTTACAGATATTGGATCTCTCATTCATCACGTCCAATACTTCTAATGGGAAACCTGATGGAAAAGCATATTGAAGACGGATCCAGTCAATACCCTCCACATCACTCAACTGCCTCAATAATTCAGCAAGCTTTCTGTCTTTGTAAATATCAAGTCCGTAATATGTCAGGTCTTGAGCAATGAGGATCAACTCCTTGGTTCCTTTAGCAGCAAGCTTTTTGGCATCACTCACCAATTGTTCCATTGGCGTGCTGACGTGTTTGCCCCTCATCAGTGGAATCGCACAAAAAGAGCATGGTCTGTCGCAGCCTTCCGATATTTTGAAATAAGCATAATGCGAAGGTGTTGTCAGCAAACGCTCTCCTACCAGCTCGTGTTTATAATCTGCTTTGAGCGTCTTCAATAATTTTGGTAATTCTCGAGTACCGAAAAAAGCATCCACTTCCGGAATGTCTTTTTCTAATTCTGGCTTGTACCTCTCACTCAAACAACCTGTAACATACAATTTGTCCACGTTCCCTTTGCCCTTTTCCTTCGCCCAAGCAAGAATGGTATTGATGCTTTCCTCTTTGGCATTGTCAATGAAACCACAAGTATTGATGATTACAATTTCAGAATCTCTTTCCTCCGATTCATGCTCCACATCAAAACTATTGGCTTTCAGTTGAGCCATCATGATCTCGCTATCAAAAATATTTTTGGCACATCCCAATGTGACCACATTGACTTTGTTTTTTCTGAGTGTTTTTGTCTTCATTCTTTTCAATTCAAATCTTCGACATTGCTTCTGCAAATCGTGTAAATAAAAGTTCCTTCCAAAATGGATCGGCGCAAATCACGCCGTATTTTCAATTGGCAATAAGAATTCCCTATGAAAAGCTTTTCGGCATTAGGTAACAAATTATGACATATATCAGTACAAGCCGTCAACCCTATGACAAATCTTTCATTAACAGGATCACTTGTTCTGTTAATACATATCTCCGCCTTTGCGCAAATCACTAATCAACCGGTAAAAATACTCGACGTTGAGCCAAAGGCGTTTTATCACGATTCTATTCAGTCATTTCAGCCTACCAGTAAACGTGTTTCAGTGATGGGATTGAAAGATGCGCAGGTCAATGATGTTCCTGGAACAATCTATATCATCGATCAAAATGAAATCCAACTTTCCGGCGCACGTGATATCATGGAAATCCTGGAAAAAGTTCCAGGTGTCAGCTTTGGAACAGATGTCGATGGAGTAATTGGCATTAGTATGCATGGTATCTGGGCCCATGAAGGTAAATATGTGATTCAAATTAATGGACTCACTCTGAATGAAACAGATTTTGGAACCTATGCATTTTCTCAACGTTTGTTTTTGGGGAATGTCAGCCGGATTGAGATCCTCTACAGTCCGGGTACAGTTCTCTTTGGCGGCTCTGCAGCTCTGGGAATCATCAACATTGTTACTTATGCACCTGGTGAAAAAGACGGAGCCTTCATAGGCCTCCAGACAAGCGCTTCATCCACTGGAATTGACAGAGCGAACGCCTCCATTTCAGGGAATCACTATTTGGGAAACCAGACAAATATTTCCTACTCCGCGAATTATAATGAAGGAAGTAAGTCATCTATTATGGATGAATCTGTGCCGGAATCCATAGTCAACTATCGTGATAGCACCCAAATAAAAAATTCCGAGATCTTTCTGAAACTCAAACGGAAAAATTTCCAATTACAGTACTATCGTAATGATTACACTTTTGACCATGTCAATCAAGAATATCAGGTGTTGATGACTCAAAATCAGTTCGAATTAGAATTTAGCAAACAACTTGGATCACGAAATGAAATAAAATTCAAGACTGCCTTTTCGCAATACACTCCGTGGTTTTATCAGAACACGACGAATCCTGATCGTTTGTTAGCAAATACGCACTCAAGAAAAATGACAACGTCGGCGACGATCCACAGCACAATTACCAGAAAATTGACTTTTTTCGGAGGATTTTCAGGACAAAAAAATATTACAATCCATGAATGGAATTTGAATTTGCCGGATTCGTTACAAACAACATATTTAAGCCAAATGCTTGGGGCTGCTGTGTTCGGTGATCTTCATTACAAATCCAAATTCGGAAATTTTGGAATTTCAGCTAGGGCAGAAATCAACAGTTTTGTGGACCCCGAATTTGCTCCCAGGTATTATTACACATTTAAGAGAAATCAATTTTATCTGAAAGCTGTTTATTCATACGGCTATAAAATTCCAACGATTGAAAATATTAACTCAGGACCGACGGATACAAATCTCAAATCGGAACATGTGAGAAATACCGATGTATGTGTTGGTCTTCAATCAAAAAAAGGAGATATGATACAGATTTCCGTATTTCGTAATCTTCTGCAGAATCCGATCATCTATGTTTTTGATGACCAAACCCTCGACAACTATATCAATAAAGGAAGTGTATTTGCTCGAGGGATAGAATTCACTTCTATGGTTAAACGAAAAGATGAATTCTTCCGGTTGAATTATAGCTATTCGGAAAATTGTAACCCAAGAGGCGGTCTTCCAGAAATCGAATTACCGTCGGCTAAATCTTTTCAAGCCATTCCCAGGCATAAGGCTACAGCTTTAGTGGGACTTAAATTTTTGCCTTGGTTGAAATGGAGCATGTCATTAGTATATCAAAGTAGTTTGTCGTCCTATGAATCCGATGAGACAACTGAAACAGGGTTGAGACTAAAAACTTATAATCAATGCGTTCTGGCGAATACATTCATCCATATCGATCCTGAAATAATACCATGGTCACTGCGCATCGGACTCACCAATTTACTTAACTCAAACTATGTCATCAGCAGTCCATACAATAATGGTGTGGGTGCAATTCCAATGAATCACGCCCAGTTGCAATTAGATATTCAATATCGCATTACAAAATGATAAAACCCGTTGCACTTCTGATATTGATCCTGTTGCAATGGAGCACCGGTGTTGATGCACAATATGGTGGTTTATATAAACATGCAGATGCATGTGAATTAATGCTTACGCAAAGCGAGTCTCGTTTACAATCGAGAGATACATCCGCTGCGCTTATCATATGCAAGGAAGCATTTGATGAAGCATTAAAAGCCGGAGATGCAAATCTCATTACCAGAGTAAAACTTTTTGAACTAAATGTTTATCATGAACGTGAAAATTTCACTTTGGGACTTGAATCGGCCTTGTCTGCGTGCAAATTCAGTGAATTCGCATTTGATGATCTGAAATTACTCACTTATATGCGCACGCTGCGCTTTTTCGAAGACTTCGGTATGCCAGAAATTGGAATTGATCTCGTGGAAAAAGCGTTGGCAATCAAAACAGAAGATTCCGGATTGACGTCTTACTTGATGAATATACAGGCCAGTAATCTGATAAAGGTAAACAAAAATGATGATGCCATAAAGATGTTGGATAAGTGGATCATTCACACGCGCGACAACAATCTGCAAAATGACAGAATCAAAGCGTGCTATTCATTAGGCATGGTCCTGAACAAAATGAAATTGTACCCAAACGCCATTCTCGCCTTCGAGGAAATGAATATGTTGTCTGGTTGGAATAAAGACAATCTTACGACAGCAGTTGGGTTCAATAATATTGCCTTGTGCCAGCAGAAAAACGCACAGATGAGTGCAGCTGATAATAATTTTCAACAAGCGATTTCCAATTGCCCTGTTACGGCAGCAGAATTCCCTGAAATCCTCCTGAATTATGCCTATCTCCTGAGTGAAGGAAAGAAAAATGATCAGGCACTTGAATATGCGATCAAAGCCAAGGCAATTGCCACTTCGGCCAAGAATAACAGGGTAATCATTAAGGCAAGTATCATTGTTGCATCACTGCTGAATGACGCTCAAAGAACAAGCGAATCCATCATCATATGTAACGAAATGATAGAACTCGCTTCACACTTTCAGTTTGATGATCTGAAGCTGAGTGCTCTTGAATTAAATGCGATCTGTTTCGCAACCAAAAATGACAGAGATGCTGAAAGATCCACGAATGTCCAAATAAGTGCACTCAAGAATAAGATGGGTGAAATGGAAAAAATGATCAATGAGAGGAAGAACAACAATCTGATCATGGTTGAACAAATTCAAAAAAACATTGATCGATTTTACTCTGCTCTGGAACAAAAAAGACTTCAAAGTGAAAAATATAAACTCGATATCATAAACCGGAATCAGGAAAAAGAAATCATGGCCATAGAGCAGCAGCTCACCCGCACTGAATTCGAACGGGCAGCATCAGAAAAAGAAAAAGTGAAACGCGACCTGGATCTTCTGCGAATTATGCTCGACAATCAACAAAAGCAAAATTCCATTGTAGAGCTGGAGAGTAATAAAGCGTCACAAATGTTGAGTCTTACACAACTGGAACTAGACAAACAAGGACAAGAAACTAAGTTGTTGCTTTCTGAAAAGCAGAATGAAATCCTTCAGACAGAAAAATATGCCCAGGCAGAAAAAATAAAAAAAGAAAATGCATTCAAGAGTATTGGTTATGGTATTGGTGCTTTATGTTTTGCAGGTATGATCGTCACATTTTTCATTTCTAAAAAAATGCGTAGTCATAATCGCACCATCAAACTGAAAAATCAAGAATTAAAAATCAAGAATGAAGACATCAATAAAAACATCGCCTCTGCCAGTTATTTTCAAGGTGCGATTGCTGCTGACAATAACACCTTAAGCAAACAAATTCGAAGTGGTTTTGTTTATTATTCGCCACTTGACATCGTGAGTGGTGATTTACCATTTGTTGAAAATATTCATGGGGAAACCTACATCGCTGCTATCGATTGCATGGGACACGGCGTTTCGGCGGCCATGCTCTCCTTCACGGCTTATTACAATTTGAAACAAATAATAGAAAGCAATCATTCACAAAGTGTATCTGAAATTTTGAAGATAATGGACGATCAGGTCACGATGTCCTTGAAGTCGAAAGGGGAGGAATCTAAATTTCATGCTGGAATGGATATCTCCCTGATAAGAATCAACCGTAAAGAAAACAGGATTGAATTTTCAGGAGCCAAATCACCGCTTGTCATTTGCAAAAATGATTCTTGCGAAATTATTAAAGGTTCGCCCTATAGCGTAGGTGACATGGCGGAAGATCTGCATCCAGAATTTATTTCTCACTCCTTCACAATTGATCCTGATGCACGATACTTTCTTATGAGCGATGGCTATTGCCATCAACTTGGCGGTCCCACTTCACAAAAAATTTTCTCCAAAAAAAGATTTACGAATCTTTTGGCTTCATTTCACCGTATTAATGCTGCTGAACTAAAACTAAAACTTGAATCAGAACTGGAAAACTGGCGCGGCGTCACTGAACAAACTGACGATGTTCTGGTAATTGGTTTCCAGATTTAACCAAATCATACAACATGAATAAATCACATCTCGTAACTTATCAAGGAAATCTATCCGATGACTTGAGGTCATTTATGTGTACGACCTTAAGACAGGCCATGGCAGACAATCAACCTTCGGCTAAAAAGATCACTAAACTTGTTGGTTTTGCCATTGAATTACTAGATAACGCACAACGTTATAGCCCCGAATCGCGTGTTGAATTTGAATGGAAAACGCAAGACAATGATCTCATCATTGAGGTAAAAAACATGGCCTCGAAAGAAAATGCTCAGCGCCTATACGAACAAGCGGCAAGAATAAGTCAGCTTTCTCCTTCCGAAATTATAAGCGAGTATAAAAGCAAACTCATGAATTCAGATTTTAACGATCATGGAGGTGCCGGACTCGGGTTGCTTCAAATAATGAAAAACGGCGCTGAAAATATTCGCATCAATATTCAAGACATGAATGACGGCGTTTGGTCTTGCGTTAGCTCAATCCTGGTGCCGCTTACCAAAAATGAAAACTTAGCAATTTAAAAAATGTCTATCATGGAAATAAAAATTCTTGCAACCAAGAGCACACCACTCATAGAGTTGGATACAACAATACAAACTCAACGTATTGAAGGAATTTCCATTCCTATTGACGCGTATGACTTCTATAAACCTGCGACTGACTTTCTTGTTGACAACGCGTCCAACTTTTTGCCGAATACAAATTTTCACTTCAAGTTGAACTATTACAACACATCCAGCAACAAGGCACTTTTTATTATTCTGCAAAAAATCCTCCTCATCAAAAAACAAAAAGAACAAATCAAAATCATTTGGGAGTTTGATGATGAGAATGAGTTTATGCTTGAATCAGGTCAGGAATTCGCAGACCTGCTCAATTGTGAATTCCATTTCGTGAATTGTGAATTGAAATGAGAATGAATCTTATCAAAACGAAAGGTTGCGTTCAAAAAAATTATAGTCAAGGACTAAACTAAGAACCTCCGAACAACGAATCCACAAATTCGAATCGATTAAAGACCTGAAGGTCCGCAATTTTTTCTCCGACTCCGATATACTTCACCGGAATATTAAACTGGTCGCTGATCCCAACCACTACTCCGCCTTTCGCAGTTCCATCAATTTTTGTAATCGCCAGTGCCGTCACATCTGTTGCCGCAGTGAACTGTTTTGCCTGTTCAAACGCATTTTGACCGGTTGAGCCATCAAGCACGAGCAATACTTCATGCGGCGCTTCCGGTGTCACCTTCTGCATCACCCGTTTGATTTTCGTCAATTCATTCATCAAGCCGACTTTGTTGTGTAGTCGCCCTGCAGTGTCAATCAGCACCACATCCACATTTTGGGCAACTGCACTCTGTAGTGTATCAAAGGCAACACTCGCAGGATCCGCACCCATTCCCTGTGATATGACAGGAACTCCTGCACGATCTCCCCAAATCTTTAGCTGATCCACAGCCGCTGCACGAAATGTATCAGCCGCACCAAGCATAACAGACTTGCCTTGAGATTTCAACTGATTTGCCAGTTTACCGATGGTGGTTGTTTTTCCAACACCATTCACACCAACGACCATGATCACAAAAGGGCCGGAAACTTGTGGAATAAAGACCTGTTCCGTTTCTTCACCTTCATGACCTTTCAGAAGATTGGAAATTTCTTCGCGAAGAATTCCATTCAACTCGTCAGTTCCCATGAACTTATCACGCTTGACCCGCTCCTCAATCTGGCGGATAATCTTCAGCGTAGTGTCAACACCTACGTCGCTTCCGATCAGTAATTCTTCCAGATTGTCCAGTACTTCTTCATCCACCTGACTTTTACCAACGATTATCTTAGCTAGTTTCGAAAAAAAACCGGTACGGGTTTTCTCTAATCCCTGGTTAAGGCTTTCTTTCTTTTCAGAACTGAATAATCTTTTGAAAAAGTTCATCTTGCTATTTTAACTGAACAAATGGACTGACTTGACTTTCGGTCTGAAGATCTGGTGATTATTGATCCAAAAACCATGAAAAATGAAAAAAGGCCTTCCCCGAAAAGAGAAAAGCCTTTCTATGCTATATCACTAACATTATCAGTTCTTGGCGAACCAAGCCTGAATAGTGTCATTGTGTACAATTTCTTCTTTGAAAGTATAAGCACCAGATTTTGGTGATTTTACCATCTTAATTACTTTGGTGTGGTTCTTTCCACTACCAGTCTGCAGGGTTGCAACTACCTTCTTTGCCATAGCGCTTCAGTTTTATTTGATTTCTTTGTGAACGGTCATTTTCTTCAGAATCGGATTGTACTTCTTTTTTTCCAATCTTTCCGGAGTGTTTTTACGGTTCTTGGTAGTGATATAGCGGCTTGTACCGGGAAGGCCTGACTCTTTATGCTCAGTGCATTCCATTATCACCTGTACTCTGTTACCTTTCTTAGCCATTGTCTTAAATTCTTAAACGGGGCCGCGAATGTACACATTCTTTTTGCTCCAACAAATATCCAAAGCGCTTTTTTCACCCATTTAGAAGAGTGTAAGCCTGGTTACATTCCCTTTTTCCGTTTCACTTCCCAACGTCTATCTATCACAAAACACTGCATATCAAACGATTAATGAACGATTCAACGCCATACATCCAACCTAACTGAAATTACAAAATTTCAACGTCTACCAAAACTAAACGCAGCAATGTTTTTTATTTCCTTGCTATTCTCATTGGATGAGTAGTCTTTAAAACCCGCTAAACATAATTCTGTTGATAAGACATCAGGTCTGTAATCATGCTGATAGATCGCCATTCTACTTTTGAAAATCAGGATAATGGGCTTTTTTGGATCATGAAATGCCCTGATGATCAAGTATTCAAGAATGTTCCTGAATTTTTCATTTCAGCAAATTTCAAGGCAACGGCAGCGTTGCACATAAAAGGATAAATCGTGGCCAGGAACACTGTAAAGAACATAACAAAAGACGAGGAAGAAGAATCGGCGCAGGCGGAGGTTAAAACGCCGAAGTCTAAGAAGGCTGCGGCACCCGGTACTGGAAGATGGGCGAAATTCATGGCCTTTCTTAACGAACCAAGAGTCCAAAAAATAACCGGAATATTTCTGGTGCTTTTCAGCATTTTCCTCTTTCTGGCCTGTGCGTCCTATTTATTCAGTGGTCAGCACGACATGCGTCTTATAACGGACTCTGATTCGGTGGATGGATTTTCACAACAAGAGCCATACAAAAACTGGATGGGGAAAATCGGGGCTCACGCTGCCTGGTTTTTTATGAATAAATATTTCGGATTGGGTGCTTTGTTTATTCCTCTGATCGTATTTATGAAAGGCATCAGGATATGGCTCAAAAGAGATTTCCTTCCCTATTGGAAAACGATTCGCATTTCCATTGCAGCTATGTTCTTTTTCCCACTTGCAATTGGATTCATTTTTCATCACCGTGTAGACGGATTCGACAGAACCATCGAAATCACATGCAATCAAAACCTGGTAGGTGGTTATGGACACTTCGCCACGGAATGGTGCACCTTCACGCTAGGCTGGTTCGGCACGCTTATGCTGCTGCTTTTCACAACCGGTGCTTTCCTGATATTCAATTTCAATCACCGGGTAGAAGCATTCTGGGCGGGAATTTCTGAATGGTGGAAGAATCGCGCATCTGCAATTACGCCTGACGAAGAAGAAATCGAAGAAGAACATGTTCCTGTTACATCAAAATCTTCCAATCCGATTGTTAAACCCATTTTAGCCGCAGAAAATTTCCAGAATACCATCAAACCAGGACATCATGTTCCGGAAGTAGAAATTACTCAACCGATAGAGGAAAGTATTGCAGATGGCTTCATGAACGAGGTAGCTATCGAAACAGAGATCAGTCCGGCGGAAGAAACACAATTTGATCTGGAGGAAGCAGAAGAACCAGAACTCTCAGAAGAACAACATGTTGAACCAGCAATCACAGAAAGTACTTTAACGCCACACCACTCCACTACTGTTATTGATGAGGAAGGCTTTTCTGTGGAGGTTGAACAAGGTGAGGATGAACTCAGTGAGTCGGAAATCAATCGCAAAATCGAAGAATTGGGACCTTTTGACCCGAAACGTGATCTCTCCAGATATGCTCTGCCATCTGTCGAACTTCTAAAACCACATGGCGGACAAGGACCTCAAATCAACAAAGAAGAACTCGAAGAGAACAAGAATAAAATCGTTGAAACGCTCAACCATTATAAAATTGAGATTTCCAAGATCAAAGCAAGTATTGGCCCGACGGTTACACTTTATGAAATCATTCCGGCACCCGGAGTGCGGATTTCTAAAATTAAGAATCTGGAGGATGATATAGCACTCAGTTTGGCGGCTTTAGGCATCAGGATTATTGCACCGATTCCCGGAAAAGGAACGATCGGTATCGAAGTACCAAACTCCAAACCGGATGTGGTCAGCATGCGGTCTCTTATTGCATCCGAAAAATTCCAGAATGCGGATATGGAATTGCCCATTGTATTAGGTAAAACCATTTCCAATGAAAACTTCGTAGTTGATCTTGCCAAGATGCCTCACCTCTTGATGGCTGGAGCAACAGGACAGGGAAAATCCGTAGGACTCAATGCAATCCTGGTTTCGCTGCTTTACAAAAAACATCCCGCGGAAATAAAATTCGTTTTAGTAGACCCTAAAAAGGTAGAGCTAACCCTCTTCAACAAAATCGAAAGGCACTTCCTTGCCAAACTGCCCAATGAAGGAGACGCGATCATTACGGATGTTCAGAAAGTGGTTAAAACATTGACCTCATTGTGTATTGAGATGGATAACCGTTATGAACTTCTGAAGATAGCAGGTTGCAGAAATATTAAAGAATACAACGGGAAATTTGTTGCACGCCGTTTGAATCCGGAAAACGGGCATAAATACATGCCTTATATTGTACTTGTCGTGGACGAATTCGCGGATCTGATCATGACGGCAGGAAGAGAGGTGGAAACGCCAATTGCACGTCTTGCTCAATTAGCCCGTGCGATTGGTATACATCTCATCATTGCAACGCAAAGGCCTTCGGTAAATATTATCACAGGCACTATCAAGGCAAATTTTCCAGCACGAATTGCCTTTAGAGTCACTTCCAAAATCGATTCAAGGACCATTCTTGATTCCGGAGGAGCCGACCAATTGATTGGGCGGGGTGATATGCTTTTCTCAAATGGAAATGACTTGATCCGTCTGCAATGTGGCTTTGTGGATACTCCGGAAGTGGAAGAAATCACCGATTTCATTGGCATGCAGCAAGCATATCCGACGGCCTTTTTATTGCCAGAAGTTGTCGATGAGAATGCGTTAGAAATGGGTAATTTTGCCGAAGGCGACAGAGATGAATTGTTTAACGAAGCTGCCCGAATTGTTGTGATGACTCAGCAAGGCAGTGCTTCTCTTCTTCAGAGAAAATTGAAATTGGGATATAACCGCGCCGGCAGACTTGTAGATCAATTGGAAGCGGCCGGTATCATCGGACCTTTTGAAGGCAGTAAAGCACGAAAGGTTATTATTCCGGATGAAATGGCTTTGGAACAGTTCTTGAAAAGCGCATCGACCAAAGAACCGTTTTAAAATTACACATGAAAAAAATTTCCATTCTTCTGCTGATGTTCATCACTGGAATCAGTCTTCAACTTTCAGCTCAGACTTCAAAAGAAATTCTTGATAAACTTTCTGCAAAAGCGAAAACGTTCAAGACTATTACGTCTGATTTCAGTTCAACGCTCAACAATCCCAAAGCAGGGATCAATCAGACCAATTCAGGTTCAGTAAAAATAAAAGGCTCCAAGTATTATGTCAACATGGGCGACTATCAAATCTGGTGCGACGGCAAAACTGTCTGGAACTACAACAAAAGTGATAACTCTGTTACGATTGACAATCTCGCTGATGTAAAAGACGGCGGATTTGATCCTTCCGAAATGTTTACCATCTGGGAAAAAAATTTCAAGCATGAAATGAAAAATGCGAATGCTACTGAAGACGGTGTGAATTGTTATCAGATCACACTTAATCCGAATGATGCCAAGAATAAATCATATCATACCATCACCCTTTATATAGATAAAGCCAAGATGGAAGTTTTTAAAGTAGAGGTGAAAACACGAGAAAACGCAACAATTTCATATAAGATCAAAAACTTCAAAAGCACCACTGATCTCCCTGATTCTGACTTCAGTTTTGGCAAGTCGAAATTTCCAGGTGTGGAGGAAATCGATAACAGAATATAAATTTTCAATATGTTATAAGAGCCGGCAATAGCCGGCTTTTTTTATTTTAAGCCTGTAAATAGGCCCCAAATATTCCAAAATGGCATAACTACTTGACCAATTGGAATAAGGATTTAATAAATGTGATTATTACATTTGTGATGCATTCAAACACAAAATACCAAATAATCAAAAACATGAATTCGAAACACTTTGTTTATTTCGCATTAGCAATTTTCGGATTGGCATGCAACGACAATGAGTCACCTTGTGAAGACGGAACTATTTACACGATGTTTTTTCATGACCTCAACAGCGACACCCCAGTGGTAGGTGCAGAGGTGTGGCTCATGAAAGACAGCGGCACAGGATACAGTGTCTTGCAACAATTGACTACGGATGAGAATGGTCAAGTTTCATGGGAGTGTGACCTGGGAGCGGAAAACATTGACGCATGCAAAGATGGATACTATGATGAATGCGGGTCAGGCACTCCTATCAGCTCAGGAAATCTCGCAGATTATTTTTATGAAATGCAACCCAGAGCCTGGCTGAAAGTTTACGTGAATGATCTTGAACCTTACGAACCAGAAATACATGTTCGGGTTTATTCAACGCGAGGAAACACTTCGGGTGCAATAGAGGTAACATCACACGGCTATTATTCCCTCATTCCTGTAACAGGGAATTCCACCGAGCCATTGATCGTTCGCAAATACCTGAACACCGCAGAAGCACCGATTTCCAGAGAAGACATTCAATGGGTAGTTCCTGCCGGAGACACCTCTGTCTTCACGTATAATTATTAGACAATACCTTTTCGACCTGCTATTCAGAGTAGGCGGAAGAACTGTTGAAATTTGAAATACAGACAGCTTCGTTTGGTCGCAGCTGAATCAGATTTCACGCATTGCAAATCAAAAGAACCCCTTATTCATCTTTAAAGATTAATTCGCTTTTGAGAATGGCGATCCTTTCATAGCCATGCCAAAACAATTGCAATCAAAACATTCAACTTTCACTTTGTGACTGACTACATATTCTATCTGCCTCCTTTAATCTCAACACTAAACCTCATGCTCATATAGCCTTTAACCTTTTATCTTTTTTAATTAACTAATCCCTTTTAATTACATGAAAACAACCAACTGGCAATTATGCCGGACAGGCATTGCCTTGCTCATTTTACTGAGCCATCAGTTAACCGCTCAAGTCAGAGAACCATTCAATGAATTGAATCTGACTGCTGTCACAAGCCATTTCTTCTATCCCCAAACATTTAAGGATATACCTGTCCCGGATCCCTATTCCTACGATGACACAATTAATGCAAACAAAGCACTAAGCTTGTTTAGTTATTTCGACAAAGCGTGTCTGGATGAACATGCATACATCGATGATTTTAGCGAATTCCATAGATCCATGATTCGACAAGCACATGCGGATAATTTCATTCCGATCGCCATTCTTGACATCAACTATCATGATTTCATTGAAGGTGGTCTATCGAATGATTTTTTTTCATACGACGGAACTAAGCTGCACGACAGTCCAGATCAGTCGATCAATCCTTACAAGCAGAAGGAAGCTTTTGTCGCCTGGTGTGGTTCTGACATATATGAAAACAGAATGATTAATTTCAAGTTGCCTTCCGAATTTTATGTCTCTAACAAATCTTCAGCACCGGAATCAATCAAGATTGACTTCGATGATGGTTTAGGATTTCGCAATGTTCAATTTGATACTCCGGTCAGTGTGGATTATAGAGAAGGCACCCAAAATCGCACCATCAGAATTTCACTAAAGCATAACGACAATACCGAAGTTCAAAGTGCAGTCACAATTGCTTTTGCAATCGATTTTATGCCTTGCGAAACGACAAATTTCCCCTTTCCTAATCAAGCACCCTGGCCAACGGACACATCCGTTTTTAATGACTGGATGGTTTCGACGTCTTATGAAAATCAAACCATTATGGCAGATGCATTCACTTTGACAAGTGATGACGGAATCTTTGACAAGCCATTCATTTTTGTTGAAGGGGTAGATTTTGGACGAGATAACAACATGTTGCCGATTCATTTGGAATATCAGAACGGTACCTTTGGGTGGTGTCAATTTACAAGCGGGTTTCTGGATCCAGATCTATATGATGACCAGGAATATGGTTATGATATGCTGCATCGCATGCCCGATTTTTTGCATACAATTCGCGAATACGGTTATGACATTGTGCTCATCGATTTTTATGATGGTGCAGAATTGATGCAGAAAAATGCTGCAATCGTAGAGCACATCCTCAACCTTTGCAATGATTATAAAGTGGGCAAAGAACCACTTGTGGTTGCGGGCGCAAGCATGGGTGGCCAAATCACTCGTTATGCATTGCGCGACATGGAAATCAACAATGGAGACCCGTGCACAAGATTATGGATATCATTGGACTCTCCTCATGCAGGAGCTTATATTCCGGCCGCTCTGCAAGAAGCAATCAAGTTTGGTGCAGACCATGGCGTTGCTAGTGCTGCAAACACTCTTGAATACTTTCTTCATGCAAATGCTGCAAGACAACTTCTCAATTATCAAATAAATGATGATCAAATTGTGAGAAACGCATGGTACTCGCAAATCGATGAGATGGGCTATCCAAGAACCTGTAGGACACTAGGAATTTCAAATGGTTTAGGAAACGGTATGGGTCTCCAAAGTGACCATCCACGTCTTATGGATTGGTCCTGCAATCTTGGGATTACTGAGGTCCCAAAGGAATTTTTGTATCCAATTAGCGGAGACCTTTCACAACCGTATAATGGAGGATATGTTTTTGGACATTATAAAATGTTTGTTACTGGTTGGGCGGCAGCCGCTTCGGCTGAATGGTATGACTATGTAGGAGGATTATTCACCGATTGGGCAATCATCGCCAACTTCGTAGATATCGAAGAAAGGAAGAAGAGATCCTTTCCTGGTCAATATAATTGGGACTATGCGCCGGGCGGTATAAGAGGAAGCATCAAAGCATTCGCTGATGCAATTAATAATTCATTGGATGAACTTCCCATCAATGGAGTTTGTCATGTGGAAACAGGTGACTATTACAAAAATCATTGCTTTATTCCTGCTACCAGTTCAATTGGTATCAGTGGGATTGATCCTTATGTGAACCTTGAGCAATTCCTACTAGATCATCCGGAGCATAAACACTTCGATCGCATCATATTCGCGCAAACGCAAAACGAGGCTCATTCCGAAGTTACATCCTACAATCTAAGTGTCATACTTGACGAATTACTGGGCTTCGAACTTTCCGGTCTTGGGAGTGAGCTTACCGCAAATTCACCCAACAACGGCACCTTCAATTTTGGCAAACAAGAACTAACTACGCTTCGTGACATTCACATACATGACGGTGGACATCTTTTCATCAACAGGTCCCTACCTACACATTTTGCATCCAATACTGACGTTACAGTTGACCACCTCTTCTTTGAGGTGACCACGCACTCTTGTTCTTCTGCCGAAGTTCTCATCGATCAAGGTGGATCACTCGAAATTGGAGATCCTGACGTCCCAGGTAGAAAAGCCAATCTCATTCTTAACAGAGACAGCAGGATTATCGTTGGAACGAATGGTGAATTAAAAATTTTCAAAGACAGTAAACTCATCATCAATGAAGGCGCAGAATTGATCATCCATCCGGGAGCGCTCGTGCTCGTTGACAATGGCTCAATTGTGGTCAATGAAGGTGGTAAAATAATTATGAAGGAGGGTGATAATCCGGGAGCTGTAAATGACATCACACTGCTGAACGATAATTCAAACATCCTGATTGATGGTGGTCAAATACAAATTGAAAACAACACTGAATTTACAATCACGCATGAAGGCGCAAACAGCGGCTATATCCAGGTGATGGAAGGTTCTAACGATGTTCTTCTCAATGGAGAAAATTCCGTATTCTCTTTGAATGGTGACAACATTGAAGACGTCATGTTGATCGTTGCTAATCACGCCATTTTTGAAAATGTAAATTTCCAGCAGGGTGAAATCCATCTATCCAATTGCAAAGTTGATTTATCAGGGTATGGAATTATTAAGACCAACATGAAAGTAATCGCAGATCAGGTGAAATTCTATTCTGTTGGACAAGCCACCAATTTGGAAAATTCAATGTTATGGATACAAAACAACAATTCGGTGTTCTCAAATTCTATCTTTTACTTTGTTCGATTAAAAAATCAATACGGCTTCTGTAAAGCAAATCAATGCAGTTTTACGAATATATTACCTGGCTTGCAATGTTCTGGCGGCGGCTATAACATCAAAAACTCCACCTTCGATGGAAGTTCGATCGAAAGTTCATCGCTTCAGAACGTCAGTGCAGTTTCCGATTGCAATTTTTTCAGCGCATTTGCGAATAAAATTAAAGACATCAGTCTTGTAGAATTGAAAGTGAATCACTGTTATTTCGATAATGAGATTTATTATCCTTCCATCGAAAAAACAGGTGGTAAACTCAGTGTTTTTTGCAGTGAATTTGACTCCCAAATAGGCATCCGGATGGAAAATGGAGAGCTTAATTTAAGTGGTGTGGATATGGCGGGCTATAATGACTTCAGTCATTCTCAAACTTGTATAAATCTTGTCAACGCATCAGGCATCAAACTTTATAAAGGTCACAATGATTTTTCTGGTGTTCACTATCATGCCATTACTGGTTCTATGAATATTCCTTGTATTCCAAGTACAGGATGCAATATTTATCTGAACGCTCAGAACAACTATTGGGGATTGTATCCTGCGAACACGTTACAACCGTCCGGCTCTAATTTGCGCATTCCGGAAAACTCAAACTTCAATGTTCACACAGCAGCTTATGGTCCATGCAGCGGACCCGAAGGGCCTCAATGGTGCTCGATTCATTTCAAAGACATGGCACCCGCATTGCCAACGGCTTGTCCCGCATTAAGACCACTGGAAGTGAAGTCCTCCGTCCTTTCAAATGAAAATAATTCTGAAAGAGCCAGCAATATTGACAGACATGGCATGCTCAAAAATGATGTACAGAATGAAGACACTCCAACCATCAACACCATTCACTTTGAGAATGTGAGTTTGGATAGTGCTCTCATTTATTCAGCCATGCAAATGGAAGTATATGATAGTCTTGGCAATGACGAATTTGCTATTGAATTGTTCTATGAAATTCTAATGGACAGCCTGGATCAAACCAATCAGGAAATCAAACGAAAAATGAATTGGGGTAGATATAACATGAAAACAGCTCTTGAAACCATGTTCATTCAGCAAGAATTATCGTCAGAAAATAACAGTGTGTCCTTTGAGACACCAGTGCAGTTGTATGTTGATGTGTTGAATTTGATGACAGAAACAAACTTGACTGATTCAACTTACCGCATGCAATTTTATCTTGAATTAGATAAAGGACAATTTTTTAGAACACTGAACAAGCTGCCTATCGCTCAACAAATATTTGCTCATCTGGATGAATGTCAACTTGACTCGCTCGAACAAACAATTCTGAATGACTGGAGACAACAGACTGATGAAGATCTAAGCTTCATTCATCAGTCCATAGTTCTTGACTTACCCATTGACTCGATTAATACTTCAGTTGACACTTCAAACTATAGTGTGCCAATGACTTTAGAAGTGAGTGATTACTATTTTGGGTTGTGGATTGATTCTCCGAACTCCATCACATTCGTTTCATGTGGTGAGGATCCTGTCTATCGCTGGGCTGAACATGAAAAGAACAGTGCATATCTTGTTTACCCCAATCCCGCCACAGATAGGATTAAAATCAAAAATATTTCAGACAGCAAAACAAATTATGTACAAATACACGATCTGACAGGAAAATGCATCTTCAGCACTGAAGTGTCTGATTCAATTCGTCAACAGGAAATCGAGATCATCCTTCCTAATGCCATTTCAGCTGGAAGTTACGTCATACGGATTAAGAGCGATTTATTGACGGAAGATCATCCAATAGTTCTCATCCGATAATTTTCCATCTCCAACCTTTCCGTTGTCGCAGACACGTTGCATTCTGTCCGGTTTGACAGCGTAATACATCAACGGAAAAACGGAAGCTTAAAAACTTCCACTAGCGAAATGAGCCGGTATTTGCCGGCTCATTTCTATTTCACTAATCCGCTCATGAAACCCATTCAATACCTTTCTTTAATTGCTGTAATGTTCTTTCCTCTTCACTTCCTGTTTCCGGAACATAGTTGTATATCCATGAAGCATGCTCTGGCAAACTCATTAAAATGGATTCGATTCTGCCGCCTGTTTCGAGTCCGAATCGCGTACCTCTGTCGTACACAAGATTAAACTCTACATATCTCCCTCTGCGCAGCAATTGCCATTTCTTTTGTTCCTCAGTGTATAAAAGAGATTTATTCGCTTCAACAATCGGAACATACGCTTTCAGAAAAATTTCTCCTACTGCTTTCACAAATTCAAAAATTGAATCAATGCTGGCCTCATTGTTAACTCGTAGATAATCAAAGAATATGCCTCCTATGCCCCGTGTCTCATCTCGATGTTTGATAAAGAAATAATCATCAGCCCACTTTTTATATTTGTGATAATATTCTGGATTGAACTGATCGCACGTATTTTTTAATTGCTGGTGAAAAAAAATCGCTTGTGATTGATTTATGTAAATTGGTGTGAGGTCGACTCCGCCGCCAAACCATGCGTCTCCAGCATCCGTTTCGAAATAACGAATATTCGAATGTATAATCGGTACTAATGGAGATTTTGGATGAATGACAATACTTACACCTGTAGCAAAAAATCTTGTGGCGTTGATACTGACTTTATCCTTCATGAATTCAGGTAATCTTCCTTCGACAGCACTGAAATTCACTCCGCCTTTTTCAAAAACATTCCCATCAGCGATGACTCGGGTACGCCCTCCACCGGAAACCTCGTGCCGCCAGTTGTCTTCGCTAAAAACAGATTTTCCATCTACCAACTCAAGACCTTGACAGATCTTATCTTGTATTTCTCTAAAGGCTAAAGTAACTTCTGATTTAGTCATTTTTTTTGAACTAATACTCCTATTCCAGATTCTATTTCATGATAAAAACCAAATGCTGATTGGAGTGCTTCACGATGAACTACATTTTTTTTGACATCACCAATTCAATATCTATTTTTCGATGACCAGTTCATATTCCACGGTGCTTATGATCATGACACTTTGATTTTCGAATCCACTTTCGTTCGATGTTTTGTAATAATCAAAACCATTAGCATATAGACGCGTACTTATCTCATTCAAGTGATTTGGAAAAGCTCTTCCAAATTGTTTGAGACCAGCGCCATAATATTTCATTACATCATAACCTATAAATGCAAATTTGCCCGGCTCTGATTTATAAATTTTTCTATACGACTCAATCCAACGTTGCAAAGCCTGATCTTCATAGTTAATGAACGTACTGGCTGGAAAATGAACATGATATTTGTTGCGATTCAGGACGCTGATTGCATCCATGTCATCCCAATTTTCATTTCCGTACACCGTAATATCTCCTTCACCTAAGCCTCGAAACAACGTGCCAATAACTTTCTTGTCGCTTGTTGGAGCTACTACGATATTCTTTTTTCCAAAGGCAAATTTGTCCTTCACAGTGAAGGAAGCGGCATCACCAACAATGACAAGATTACGAAGACTATCACCAGACAGCTTTTTCCACTCTTCCCGAAAAGCATCTACAGATCGCCGATCATCAATGTTTTTCGAATCGATGATGACAATATTGTCATTGGGATGATGGCGATAAATATGGCGCGCCACTGAAATCCATTGAGTCGCCGCAGCAGGAACCGTTTTGCTCATATTCGGCGAATTCAATAATATTTTGTTAGGTTGTTGAACAGGACTTACTACATGAACGCCATTCGCTGCACCCCAAACGCAAACATCAGCCAGCGTTTCTCTAAAAAGTGGACCGATGACTACATCCATAGATTTCATTTCCTTTTCAGCTAAAACATCGGTGATCATGGACTTACTATCAATTACATCATATACATGCACTTTCGCTTTTAATCCATCCTTAGCAAGAGAATCTGCCGCCATCATTGCACCACGATAAATTTGCAATGCGACATCCCGCATTTTATTTTCCTTAGCTTCCATTGTGTCTTTATAGTTCACATAGAAAGGCAGCATCAGTGCGATGTCATAACTTTCTTCGAACGTGTCACCCACGATTTTTACGTCTCTGATTTTAGTAGCTTCAGGAAGTTCTGCACCTATGGTTGGACCAATATTGGTCGGGATCAAAACAATTTCTCCGGCAAGAAGTCCATTCAATAAACCGTTGTTTGCGTTTTTCACATCATCTACAGTGACGTTGTATTGCTTGGCAATTCCATAAAGTGTTTCCCCTGCTTTTACCGTATGAGCAAACTTATCTGATGGAATTTCTTTTGGGCTTTCTTTCTTGATTGGAATTCTTAGGCTCTGCCCTTTTTTCACGCCTTGATCAGATCCAGGATTGGCGGCTATCAGGTCATTAATATCTATGTTGTACTTATTGGCAATTGAATACAGTGTCTCTTTCTTCAGCACTTCATGCAACAGGAATTTGCGCCCCGGATCTGAAGAAATAGAATACCCTTTAATTTTTGACTTCGATGCAGGAATTTTTATCACACTTCCTTCCTTGATTCCCTGGTCTGTTCCTGGATTTGAAGAAACTATTTCATTGACATCGCAGTCATATAATTTGGAAAGCGAATAGAGTGTTTGACCTTTCGTTACACTATGCAGATAAAACGCTACGCCGTTTATTTCTTCGATTTTCGAAGAAATCTGCGATAAGGTTGAATATGAAATGAACATGCATCCACATAAGAGGATGGCAAATCGAAGACTTAATTTTTGAAACAACTTATTCAACTTGGTGAGTTTTTGCTGGCAGCATCTCTAAAACAATGCCATCGACAAATTTAACCTATCCAACATTCAATTCCGTGCTGATACAATTTGTTACTCCCATTCAATGGTTGCCGGCGGTTTCGAACTTATGTCGTAGACAACCCTATTTATTCCCCGAACCTTATTGATGATATCACTCGAAACTTTTGCAAGAAATTCGTGGGGCAAACGACTCCAGTCCGCTGTCATACCATCTGTGCTGCTGACAGCTCTCAAAGCAATCGTTTGCTCATATGTTCTTTCATCACCCATAACTCCAACACTTTGAATCGGCAATAGGATGGCGCCTGCCTGCCAAACTGAGTCATAGAGATTATTCTCCTTCAAACTTCTAATCCAAATATCATCCGCTTCTTGCAACAACCTTACTTTTTCCGGGGTGATATCACCCAGAATCCGTATGCCCAAACCTGGACCCGGGAAAGGATGCCTGCCTAAAATGTTTGCCGGGATATTCAAAGCGTAACCCACACGCCGCACTTCATCCTTGAAGAGCAATCTTAGTGGTTCAACAATCTTCAGTTTCATGTAGTCCGGAAGTCCACCGACATTGTGATGGCTTTTGATTGTTTGCGAGGGTCCACCACCTGCAGAAACCGACTCGATAACATCCGGATAAATAGTGCCTTGACCTAACCAAGCAGCATTTCTTTCATTCTTTGATTGTTCATCAAAAACTTCAATAAAAACACGTCCAATGGCCTTCCTTTTTGCTTCAGGATCTGTAAGATGCAACAACGCATCATAAAATCGAACAGAAGCGTCAACACCTTTTACATTTAATCCCAGATGTTTGTAATTCTCCAAAACTTCGTTGAATTCATTCTTCCGCAAAAGGCCGTTGTCTACAAAAATGCAGTGAAGCCTATCTCCTATTGCCTTTTGAATGAGGACAGCGGCAACGGTTGAATCAACACCACCACTCAATCCCATGACAACACTTTCGTTGCCTATTTTTTTCTTCAACTCATTCACTGTTTCATCGACAAAGGACAACGGTGTCCAATCCTGATCACATTCACAGATGTCAACTACAAAATTCTTCAACAAAATCGCCCCGTCATCCGTGTGATAAACTTCCGGATGAAATTGTACGCCATAAATTTCCCTACCCTTGATGTGATATCCGGCGCATTCCACATCACCGGTTGAACAAATAATTTCTGCATCAGGTGCTGCGCTTCGGATTGTATCGCCATGTGACATCCAAACTTTGGAGCCTGCCTGAATACCTTTAAACAACCTGGATGATGAGTCGATCCTAACCAATTCTGCGCGACCATACTCACGATGCGTAGACCTCACAACCTCTCCTCCTCCCAGATGAGCCATGAGTTGAGCTCCGTAACAGATTCCCAGAACCGGAAGTTCAGAAGTATACTTCGTCAGATCCGGCAGCGGGGCTCCTTCCTGGTGCACAGAAAATGGACTGCCGGAAAGAATCACTCCCTTTACAAGCGGATTCAATTCAGGTGCTTTATTCCATGGGTGGATTTCACAATAAATATTCAATTCCCTGATGCGCCTCGCGATCAGTTGTGTAACCTGTGAACCAAAGTCGAGGATAAGGATGGATTGATGCATGTCGCGAAATTAAACTCATGTGTGCGGAGTACGCAACAACATGCAAATGTTGTGGACAATTAGATTATTTTTTCTTCTCGTTGTTCGACAGAAGAAAAGATTTAGGAGCAACTTCGCATACTTATGCAATTGTTCAGTAATCTGATCGGTAAAAAGCTGATCTTAGCTTCTGCCAGTCCTCGGAGACAACAACTTCTGAAAGGGCTTGAACTTGATTTTGAAGTGATCGTGAAACCCACGGATGAATCATTTCCATCTTCACTGAAGGCACAACATATTCCGTTGCACATTGCAAAAGCAAAAGCAAAAGAGTTTGAAGCGGAACTCTCTTCTGATGAGATTATTATCACCGCGGATACGATCGTTTGGATTGACGACCATGTGATGAATAAGCCTGCGGACAAACAGGAAGCAATTTCAATGTTATCGCGATTATCCGGCAACTTTCATCACGTGTACACGGGAGTTTGTATCAAGTCGACTGATAAGGAAATCTTGTTTTTTGACGAAACAAAAGTGCACTTCAATGAACTTTCCGTTCAAGAAATTGAACACTACATAGATGTTTATCAACCTTTCGACAAAGCGGGAAGCTATGGAGCTCAAGATTGGATTGGCCTGGTAGCAATTCGCAAACTGGAAGGCTCTTACTTCAATGTCATGGGACTGCCGGTGCACCTACTTTATGAAAAATTGATGCACTTTTAAGTTTGCCTCAATTAATTAAGACACGGAATCCGCTATAACTTCTATTGATGAGAGAGATCGAAGTTGTGCGAAAATCTTCTTCATTCACACCAATAAGATTTTTTAATCCGTATGAATAAAACAACTCAAAACGCATAGTGACTTTTTTCACCTTCATCGGGTATCCAAGTCCAAAATCGATGTTGAGATCTTTCGTTTTCAATTCTGGACGCAAATCTGCGAAAGCAGCTAGAGCGAAAACCGGCCTGATACCGCACATGATTTCTGGAAGTCGTCTGGTCAAGTCAAGTTGATCATATCCTGTAGGTGAGAAAACCAAAGCGAGCGGCGTTTCGATTGCAACCGGGAAAACAGAAGAACTGATTTTGTGTTCTATTTCCGTGTCATACAAAATCTCCGGTGACATGAAGTTTGCCTCAACGGACGGCCGAAGAATAAAATGATTGCCCAGATAGAAATTATAACTTACGCCAACGCTAAGACCTGCAGCATTTTTGAAATCACTTTTCCCGATAGTCCCGGCTGAATCCAAAAAATAAGGCTTCGATTCAAAAGTTAGATTTGAATAACTAACACCTAAAACCATACTCAAATTCTTTGCGTATGCGATATCTACCTTGCTTGTATCCTGGGCAGAAATCATTTGAAAAGTGAAAATCGTGAGAACAAAAAATATCTTTTTCATGATCAGTTGTAACAATAATTTTGAAACATCATGAGATCCATATTCGTTCGAGTGCAATTACTCAACAATAAAATCCTTGTCGTCCAATTTTGGATTTATCTTGATCTCTTTAAACGTAAACGTCACCTCCTGCTGGTCCGCTGACTGAACTAATTTACCGGGGAATTTCACACCAGATGATGTTACATAATCTTCGTAAAGAGTAACACTTAGCACACCTTCACCGTCAACTGATTCGCCCCGTAATTTCAACCCCGACAATACGCCGAATGACTCTTTCGATGTTGTTCCATCCGGTCGCTTAAACTCGATGACATAAACCTCCTCATTGTCCATCATATCCACTCCTAAGAGTGTGGCGGTCATTCCATAGCGTTCATAACTGAGAGCAGACATCAGATCAGCTGTTTGACGAACATCGGCCATCATTGCTTCGTCCATCGGTTCCTTCTGTCCCATCTGGGACATGAATCCTTTGTCACCATTCATTACCTGTGACATTAATTCCATAGCGCCCATGTTTACACTCATTTTGAATTTCGTCAAGTCCTTCATTTTGATATTGACGTCCAAAGCCATACCACTCATATTCATCGAACCGATTTGTTCGAAGGACTTCACCTTATTGATGGCGTCCTTTCCGCCAATTGCATTGATATAATTCTCGAGCACTGACTTAACTGTAATACCAACCGGCGCAGGTTTGATATCAACGAATTCAGTTCCATCTGCATTCCTGATTTCTGCCTTTCCACTTGCCGCAAATCGATTGAGTTTATCGGCAACATCTTTGTTGCCAACTACCGTAATGTAAGCATTACCAGGCTTGATCACTCGTTTTGCCATGGCTTGCAAATCAGCAGGGGTCACTGAATTCAGCTTTTGAAGATAGGTTTCGTAGTAATCTGCGGGTAAATGATACTTCTGAATGTTGTATGCAAAATTGGCAACAGTTTGTGGGCTTTCTAGTGACCTGGCAAAACTGCCCGTGAGTATATTTTTGACTAGTTGCAAAGTGGTATCCGGCACTAATTCATTCACGAGTCTTTCCATTTCAAAAAGAATTTGTGTCACCGAGCTGTCGGTCACTTCATTTCTGACGCTCGCACCGGCGCTGAAAAATCCAACGACTTCATCTGGAGCTATCGTAGAGTATGCTCCGTATGTATATGCCTTGTCTTCTCTTAAGTTTTGCATTAGTCTGGCCTGAAATCCACCTCCACCAAGGACATTGTTCAGAACACTTGCAACAATCGCATCTTGCGTTCCAGGTTTGAGATCAATCGGATAGGTTATATCAATGGTGCTTTGCACCGCGCCACTGAGAGGAACAAACACCACACGATTACCAGAAGGTGCTGCCGGCATATTGTATTTTTTACTTTGAATAGATCCACGTTTCCAGGAAGAGAAGTACTTCTCTGTTTGTTTCTTTGCTTCATCAAAAGTGATATCGCCAACAACGACCATATAAGCAACTTCAGGTTTGAAGTATAAATTATAATAATTCACTAAATCTTCACGCTGAATGTTGTTGACAGATTTTTCAGTCATCTGCTCGCCATAAGGATGGTTATTACCATAGTTCATCACACTTGTGATTTTTTCTGACAATCCATCGGGTGACGTCTTTTCACTTTCAAGCGAAGACAAAGTTTGCTTGCGTGATTTTTCCAATTCATCAGAAGGAAAGTTTGGATTTAAAGTAATGTCGGCCATGATGTCCAGAAAAGCATTCATGTGTTTCTTCAAACAATTTCCGGAAACACCATTCGATGTTGTGTTGATCGAAGCTCCTATATAATCAATCTCTTCATCTATTTGAGATTTTGATCGTTTGGCAGTGCCAGCAGACAGGAGATCACCAGCCATCGACACATAACCAATTTTTTCACCTTCTGAAATAGGATCGTTGTTTAGTCGAAGACTGTATGATACTCTCGGTAACTTATGATTTTCAACTACGATCAAAGTCAAACCATTTTCAAGCTTGGTCATTTGATACTGTCCGATCTGAATTTTGGGTGCCGGACCTGCCAGAGGTGCATGTGTGCGATCCACCTTCACCCCTGTTTTACAAGAAGCAAGTATGAAAACAAAAATCAAAATAGATATGGATGAGAACTTATTCATTGTTCGGAAATTCTTAATGTAATTTTTGAAATGTCTTATTGACAAGACTTATTTGGTCATCTGATCTGGATTATTCAAAAAATAGAGTACCACACGATTTTCTTTCGTGTAGTATTTATTCGCAGCATTCTTCAAATCTTCTTTAGTCACTGCCATGTAACGCTCGATTTCGCTATTGATCAGACTTGCATCCCCAAGATACATGTAGTAATTAGCAAGGCTTTCCGCAATTCCGGCCACAGAAGCATTTCTGGTCACAAATTCATTCTCCACCTGGTTGCGAAGTTTCTGCATTTCCCGATCTGAAATCAGCTCAGTCTTCACTTTGTCAAATTCTGTATTCATAGCATCCTCGACAACTTTTGGATCAACCCCCATGTTTGCAAGACTAAATGCCATGGTCAGACCTGGGTGTTCCGTGTTGTAAGTAAATGCACTTGAAAAAAGAGCCAATTCCTTTTCGTCCACTAAAGAACGATTTAGGCGAGAGCTTTCTCCGTCTGCAAGTAACTTGTTCAACATATCCACAGCATAAAATTCTTTTGTCCCTTGAGCAGGAATGTGAAATGCCTCCAGAACAAGCGCTAGTTGGTCTTTTCCCCAGATTGTATCACGCACCTCGCCTTTGTTGAGTGGCTCAATCTGCGCTGGTCTTGGAATGTCAATTGAACCCTTTGGAATATCTGCAAAATATTTTTCCACCAAAAGTTTAGTCTCTTCCGGAGTAATGTCTCCTGCAATACTGAGTACAGCATTGTTTGGCACGTAAAACGTTTTATAAAAATTCTGGAAATCAATTTCCTGCGCAGCATTCAGATCAATCATGCTGCCAATCGGTGGCCAGCTGTAAGGATGCACATCAAAAGCGTGATCGAGTGTTTCCAAAAACAAATTGCCGTATGGTTGATTGTCGATTCGCAATCTTTTTTCTTCCTTCACCACTTCGCGTTGAGTTTCAATTCCTGTGATCTCAACTTTAGCGTGCATCATCCTTTCACTCTCAAGCCATAGACCGAGTTCCAATTGATTACTGGGAAGAAGGTCATAATAAAATGTTCTGTCCTGCGATGTGTTTGCATTCAAACCGCCACCGGCATTTTCGACAAATTTCGCATATTGTCCACGGCCAATATTATCCGATCCTTCGAAGAGCAGGTGTTCAAAAAAATGAGCCATGCCGGATCGACCGGTCGTTTCATTTTTTGAGCCAACGTGATACATCACAGTCACAGCGGCGATGGGCGTGCTGTGATCTTCATGCAAAATGACATGAAGTCCATTCTTCAAATCAAATTCAGTGTACGCTATTTTTTGAGATTCGCCCTTGATGGAAGGAATCAACAATGCGAGCATACTTGTAATCAGGTAAAATTTCATTTGTGTAAAAATTATCAGCGGCGAAAATAGGAGGGCTTAAGCTAAAAAAGATACCAGCGAGGATTAATGGCAGCTTGACCGGCTAAACGGTATATGAATTCAGAACTTGAATTACTTGTATAACTTGCGCGCTCATTCAAAAATCGAAGAAATTGCAGCATCCATCCATCGACATTCTTATTCAGGCAAAACCGGAAGATTTCATGGCTTCTCTCCAATCGAAAGAACCAATTGTCCTTTCGGGTGAAACCATTGCTCGCATTCAAAAATGCCGTGAATATCTCGACCGAAAATCTTCCGGATTGTCCGAACCTATCTATGGTGTGAATACAGGCTTCGGGTCTTTGTGTAACACAGTTATTGCAGATTCAGATCTCGAAATGCTGCAACGCAATCTATTAACTTCGCATGCCTGTGGTATTGGAGAAGAAGTACCATCGGAGATTGTAAGACTTATGCTACTTCTGAAAATCAGAGGCCTTTCTTATGGGTTTAGTGGTGTTCAGGTGCAAACAGTCCAACGTCTGGCCGACTTTTTTAATTTTGGAATAACGCCGGTGGTTTATCAACAGGGATCACTCGGTGCGAGTGGAGATCTGGCGCCACTCGCTCACTTATGTCTTCCTTTGATTGGTCAAGGAGAAGCTTATTTTCAAGGAGAAAAAACGCAGGCCGCCATTGCATTGAAAAAATGTGGTTTGGAACCGATTCAACTGAGAAGTAAAGAAGGACTGGCGTTGATTAACGGAACACAGTTTATGTCGGCCTATGCCACCTGGTGTATCGTGAACTCAAAGAAAATAGCTGAAAAGTCAATTGCAATAAGTGCTATGTCGCTGGATGCGTTTGATGGCCGCATTGAACCTTTTGATGCTGACCTTCATTCCACAAGGCCGCACAGTGGTCAGGTTCTTTTTGCAGAAAAAATGCGTGAGGTGTTAGCTGGAAGTTCTCTAATTCAGCGGAAGAAAGAACATGTGCAGGATCCTTACAGTTTTCGTTGCATGCCACAGGTGCATGGTGCAAGCATGGATGCCATACAACATGTGTATGAAATAATTTCAACTGAAATTAATTCTGTCACAGACAATCCTGTTGTTTTTCCGGATCTGGACAAAGTCATTTCTGGTGGAAATTTTCATGGTCAACCATTAGCAATTTCATTTGATTTTTTATGCATCGCACTGGCTGAACTGGGAAGCATTTCAGAACGAAGAGTGTATAAACTCATCAGTGGACAGCGAGGTTTGCCTCCTTACCTGGCCAAGGAACCTGGACTCAATAGCGGTTTTATGATTCCACAATACACTGCTGCCAGTATTGTTTCTCAAAATAAACAATTGTGTACTCCGGCCAGTATTGACACTATAGATAGCAGCAACGGTCAAGAAGATCATGTGAGTATGGGTGCAAATGCTGCTACCAAATGTTTCAGGGTTTTGGTAAACGTGAAGAGCATTTACGCGATCGAATTATTCACTGCGTCGCAAGCATTGGACTTCAGAAGACCATCAAAAAGTTCAGCGGTCGTTGAGAAACTGCACTCAGAAGTGAGACAACTTGTTCCATTCCTTGAGAAGGACGAACAGATGTCGATACACTTCAATGCGCTACGATCACTTTTGTAAGTTGAGACTATTTGCCGGATCCTTTCATGACGATGGCAATCGTGTAGAACAGTATCTTGAAATCCATTGCAAGGGACATGTTTTCAATATACAGGATATCGTATTTCAATCGTTGAATCATCTGATCAACATTTTCAGCATATCCAAATTTTACTTGTCCCCACGATGTAATTCCAGGACGCACACGATGCAAGTGACTATAATGTGGCGCTCGTTTGGTGATGAGGTCAATGAAGTATTGACGCTCGGGTCTTGGTCCTACCAATGACATATCGCCTTTCAACACATTAAAAAATTGTGGAAGCTCATCCATGCGTGTTTTGCGCAAGAACCTGCCGATTCTGGTCACACGTTCATCATGTGTTGAACTCAATTGCGGACCATTCTTTTCAGCATCTGAATACATTGTCCTGAATTTGTAAATCCGAAATGGTTTACCGAATTTACCAATACGATCTTGCGAATAAATAATCTGACCTTTCGAAGAGAATTTGATTGTGACCGCCATAAAGATAAGAACCGGAGTCAGAATCAACAATGCAAATAATGATGCCCCTACATCAATCATTCGTTTAACAGAGAATTGCCAGGCAGGCATGATCTCATGATTGACACGAATCAGCGGAACACCATAAATGCTGTTCATACGCACGGAACCACTTAGAATGTCATACATATCAGGAATAATATTTACGTTCACTTCCGTGTCTTCGAGTAAAGACAAAATACTCTCAAGATCTTTATGGTCGCCACTTTCGACAGCGATAATGACTTCTTCTACCTTTTGTTCTCTGATGAGTCGGGGCAACTCCAGATATTTTCCCAGTAGTGGAATGTGTCTTGTCAACAAATCATCCTGACCATTCACACGAACGAATCCCTGAAATTTATAGCCGGGCGAAGTTCGCATCGACATGATCTCTTCATACATACTCAATGCCTGAGCATTCCCCCCAACAATAAGTGTGTTGAAACCTATTTTACCACTGTGCACTGCTGACACGGTTCCTGAAGTTAAAATTAATCGTTCGCACAGAGTAAGCGTAAAATGAGCAACGAACAGAACTAATATGGTTTCATAGTAATTGCCATAGTGTTTGATCTGATCATCCAAAAGGAATACAAAAAAGATAACCAAAACCCCTACCACAGAAGTGATCGTAATCTGTCCAAGTTCTTTCAATCGATGACGACGGAAAATACGTGAGTAATGACCCCCGATGTAATATAGCATCACCCAGAAAACTGGAATTGCAATCAAGCCAAGGAAATAATTGTTGTCAAACTCCAGTCGTACACCATCACCAAACTTTGCCGTTTCCAGGTATTTTTTTCGATAAATAAAAAGGACCGTCCATGCTCCTGCCGCCGCTATCAAATCAGCAAACAAGTATTTCAATATTTGACGATTGCTATTCAATGATCAATTTTGAATGATTGAAAAAGTTGATTCCAAAAGATATTTCCAACCGGAAATTCACTCGACGACATATTTGAGTGCAGTAAATTACCAATTGACAACTTTTAAATTATCAAGAAAAATGGTGGGTGTGGCCGACTCATTCGACGCACACTCAAAAAATATTTTGTAGTAGTCAGCATTGGGATTGTAAGAAGCCACTAATCCCAAATCAATATATATTTTATTCCAGGTAGGATTTGCCCCACTGTCCGATGTTGTGGGTGTGAGATAAATGACTTGATTCTTTACCTGATCACTATTATCAATGGTGTAAACACCAAGTGAGAATGTGTTGTTGCAACTATAATCCATTTCAAGGAATACAGTATTACCACTTTCCATTTCCAAAACATAATCATCAATAAAGTGCATGTATCCATTTGTTGCACTCAAACTAAACTTGCCGCATTTTCCGCCATCTACTGCAATGTTGTTATCAATGATCAATTCGACACTACCAAAATTATTCGGCCCTGGTTGAAAGAAATTTCCCGACTCCGACTGAAAATCGCGTTCGGTATTTATTACTGCGGAAGGGTAATAACTGAAATGCGGCTTTAATGCATATGTTTCCAAAGGCTGAAGGTTCAGAACCGTATCAAACGGAGCATAGAACGGGTAACGGATTCGGGTGGAACCTATGCCGTTATTCTTTATCCCGGCATAAACCGAAACGGTGTTGTTGCCAGTTCGCAAGACCGGAATACTGGCCGGAGCATCAAAAACACCCTGTACATCACCATTTACATAAACCCATAACTCGGTGATTGCATTACTTGAAGTGCCTTCCAACGGGTCAGTGCTCAAGTCATAGTCAGAAATAGCAATAAAAGAAGGCTCCTGTTCATCCGGATTGAATGTGCATCCTATAAGAAAGCTGGAAAACAATAGAAGACAGAGTAGTTTCATAAAATCCGCTCAATAAGGTCCCGATAAAAAAGGTCGGCGAAGGTAGCAATAGCCATTACTGGCCTACAGCAAAAAACGCACTTCGATTAAAATATTGCGTTGGTTGATATTTTGATTTCTGCGTGCACAATAGACACTGATAATCAAACTATAAAAATTGAATTCCGTGAAAGAAAAGCGTGGCTACAACCGAAACACTTCTATTAATCAAACAGTAGATGCTCGGATTTTAGAAAAAAATTGATTCCCTTCAATTACTTCAAAATTGCCTTGGTGGCAATTCATCATCATCTTGTAAAAGAATATGTTGACTCATTTTTTCAAGAATCATCATGGCTACATCCAAAGCGCGAGTGCCATCTTCAAGTGAAACTTTAGTGTAAGTATCGTTGAATATGCTTGATGCCAGCGAAGCAAGTTCTTCTTGAATTGCGTTTGACTCCGGAATATCAGGCTTTTCAAAAATAATTTCTTTGATTCCCCGACCTGCTCCTAAATCAATGGTCACAGAAAATGGATCAGGTTCACCTATGACCTCTTTCATCCTCACAATCTCAGATTCTTTCTGCAAAAAATCCACGGCTATGTATGCGTCCTTTTGAAAAAATCGGGATTTCCTCATCGCCTTCAGAGATATCCTGCTTGCGGTGAGATTTGCAACACATCCATTATCGAGCTCAATCCTTGCATTCGCAATATCCGGTGTATCGCTCAATACAGCTACTCCACTTGCTGATATCCTCCTCGCGTTTGCTTTTGTCACAGAAAGTATAATGTCGATGTCATGAATCATCAGATCCAGAACAACCGAAACATCTGTTCCGCGAGGATTGAATTGTGCCAATCGATGTGTCTCGATAAATTTTGGTTGATGCAGAAATGGCTCTGCGGCGATGAATGCCGGATTAAATCGTTCAACATGACCAACCTGAGCTTTGATGCCTGCCTCCTTGGCCAGTTTGATCAAAATTCTTGCTTCATCTACGGTGGAGGTCACCGGCTTTTCGATGAAAACATGTTTGAGTCTTTTGATCGCAGCCGATGCGCATGCAAAGTGTGTGGTTGTAGGCGTAACAATGTCTACCACATCCACAGCATCCAGCAATGATTCCATACTATGAAAAGGCATCAGCCCGAATTGTTCAAGTGCAGATTTTGCATTCGACATATCGGGATCAAAAAATCCAACCAGTTCATAAACGTCCGGCAATTCTCTGATACACTTCATGTGAATTTTACCCAGATGCCCAGCTCCCAAAACACCGATCTTCAGTTTTTCCGCCATACCGCAAAAGTTTATAGAACTGAAGTCTACAGAGCATCGTTCATTATTAATTTTCAACAAGCCCCGGAGCATGAAGTTCGACGTTAGTTTTGATCACATATGTTGACCGATTCTTACAGACACAAAGGCCTCAGAAAGAAACTGGTAGAGGAGTTAAAGCGCATGGGTATCTCAGACCAACGCGTACTGGAAGCAATCAATAATGTACCGCGACATCATTTCTTATCCAGTGCTTTTCTGGAATTCGCTTACGAGAATAAGGCTTTTCAGATTGGGGCCGGTCAGACGATTTCACATCCATTCACCGTGGCTACGCAGTCGCAACTTCTAAAGGTGGAGCCGGGAATGAAAGTACTAGAAATCGGAACCGGTAGCGGATTTCAGACGGCTGTGCTTTGTGAATTGGGCGCAAAAGTTTATTCTATTGAAAGACAAAAGCTGCTTCACGACAATTCCAAACAATTGCTCACAAAAATGGGGTATAAACCTCAACTCGTCTATGGCGATGGGTATAAAGGGTTACCGGCATTTGCACCTTTCGATCGTGTGATCATTACATGTGCTATTCCAAAAATTCCTGAAGAATTGCTCATTCAGATGAAACACGGAGGTCTGCTTGTGATGCCATTTGGGGAAGGCGATGTTCAACAAATGATGGTCATTCAGGAGCAGGAAGACGGAAGCTTTCATTCTGAATTACACGGCAATTATTCATTTGTTCCCATGCTGGAGAAAAGAAATTCAGTACATTAATAAAAAAGGCACCATGTTTATTTGAAAAAACTTTTCCATCAAGTATCAATACATGAGCTCCCACGCTGTGCGATATGCATTGATAGACTCTGCGAAACTCAATAAATCACTATAAAATTTGTCATTTCCCAGTGTTGCGCTATCTCCAATAATGACGAGTTTTTTCTTTGCTCTCGTCATGGCCACATTCATGCGGCGATAATCTTTCAAAAATCCGATTTCACCTTTGTCATTGCTCCTCACCATACTGATGTAAATGATATCCCGCTCCTGGCCTTGAAAAGAATCTACGGTGTTCACACTTACATTTTTCACATCAACGAATTCGGCGCGTAACAACTCCACTTGTGCTCTGTACGGAGAAATAATTCCGATGCTATAGGCTTCCGTCACATTCTCCATCATGGCATCAAAGTGCTTTCGAATCAGTTGAACTTCCTCCGGATTACATCTCGATCCCGAATCTTCACCAGGTTTTTCATCGAAACCGCAACCAGCAGTGTCAACAAACTCCAGAACCTGCGGTGAAAATGGTAGATGCCAGTCTTTAACTGAATCATGAGCTATCAGTTTATTCTCATAAAATTTCTTATTCGAAAACTCCATGATTTGTTGGTTCATTCGGTATTGCGTTCGCAACAAACTGATGCGTTCATGACGCTTTATAGCCTTTTCCAACAAAGTCACACTCAAACCCTGGCGATCTGCATCTTGACTTTTTACGGTGGGTGGCAATTGAAAAGGATCACCTGCCATGATCACTTTTTCTGCTTTCAAAATCGGAACCCAGACCGCAGGTTCTATTCCTTGCCCGGCCTCATCGATGATCACGGAGGTAAACTTTCTTCCATTCAAATAGTCTGATGTTGATCCGATCAGAGTGCATGCTATTACCTGTGCTTCATCTAATACTTTCTGAACGAGATAACTCTCAAGTTCACGCGCTTCCTTATTGATGTTTTTCGCTTCCTGAAAAATTAATTTTCGTTGTTCCGCTTCTTCACGACCAAAGCTGCGTTTGTATTTGCCACCTACTTTCCTAAGTTCAACTGCCCGTTTTTTCAATTCCCGAATTTGTTTAAAATCCTTTTCCTTTTGCAATAAAGCATCGAGCGTAAGTGCTGTGTTGTCCGTTTCCACTTTGGCCAGATTTCCGATGCGCACAACTCGTAATCCCTTTTGGGAAAGGCTGCGGGCGAGATGATCTGTGGCTGCATTGCTTGGCGCACACACCATAACTTGTTTTTCTTCCTTTAGTAATTCCCAAGTAGATTCAACGAGCGTGGTTGTTTTCCCGGTACCCGGCGGGCCATGAACAATCGTCAGATCTTCGGCTTCCAGAATGGACTGCATCGCTTCATTCTGTGACTCATTGAGACGAGGTGAGGTTACGGTGTTCTTTTTATGAAATGTCGGAGATTTAGCTCCGAGTATAATTTCACGTAATTGAAAAAGTCTGCCCTTTTCTGCATTGATGACAAAATTGAGTGCTTTGAACATTTCATCATAAGTCTTGGTATCAAACAACAGGTTGACACCAAGCCTTCCTTCATCGATCCAGTCTGGTAATTCATCCAGAAAAAAACTGATTTTCATACGTTGATCATCCACGTAACCTATTGTTCCGTTCACAGAAGCGTTGTCATTGCCATCAGCAGCGGTAAACAAACTCACCGGTGCTGCATTCTGAAATCGATGTTCCAAACGATCACCTGGATTTCGCTCAACGACAATAAATGGATATGCACCTAAACCAAAACCTGTCTCTGTAATTTTAAGTGGAAACCATGAAATTCCATTTCGTTTTCGCTCGTTGATATTTGATTTTCTAAGCCACTCATCGTGCTGAGCATAATCTTCTGACTGCTCAATTCTCAATACCCGCGCGAGTTTACCTAGTTCTTCTATTGGTTCCATTCCATTTAAAATTGGTTGCAAAGAAAAAGGCCCCACTGTGAAGTGAGGCCGTATATTTTTTTATTTCAGTTGGATCATTCACGGAGCACCGTTACCACACAGGTGTCCTCGCCGGCCCGTCGACTTCCTGAACCCGGCGGAGATGGCCGCCCTGCTCGCGGCGCCGGACCGCGCGACATGGATCGGTCGCCGTGACCACGCACTCCTGCTTCTCGC
>JANOVT010000097.1:0-16642 GCA_031417525.1 Flavobacteriales bacterium
GGCTCCTCGGCGAATCTCGGCGAGAAATGACATGTCAAACGAGCGAAGCGAGGATTTTATCTAATCGCGTGCAGAACGATTAAAAAGTATATACCCGAAATTGAACAGAAAACTCCACGGAGATTCTTTTTTGTCGTAATAATTGGCAGAGATACTGAGCGGTCCGAGAGGTGAATGAAGTACTAGTGATGTAGATCCGATGAAGTAATTTTCCTGACGCCAATCATACACAATTTCGCTTTGGGCGTTTTGGGAAATGATTCCGACAGGATTAAAAACATATCCTTCGGCACGCCAATCCAGATTTTTGGAGAACGACATGACAGCCATCAAACCGGCTGCCGCATAATTGTGTGCACGGAATTGAGGAAGGAAAAAAGTTTTGCTTTCAGGTATAGGAGCAAAGCCAGGTGATGCAATGACAGAAGCAATATAATTTTGAAAAAAGTCTTGCGTACTCGCCACACCCTCCATCATGATTCCGAAATTAAATTTTCTCAAATGAGCGAAATAATTGATGTACTGAAATTTGCCCGTGTACCACAAGTGCTCCGTTTGAATGGTGTCTCTCAACGCAGAAGTAGAACCCGGTATCGTACTCTCCATGCCGAGAACTCCTTTTGCGCTGAGTGAAAGAAATGTACCGTGATTGGCGTATTGTTTTTTATTCAGTGTATTGCGTTCCCAGGTCAATCGCAGTATGCCAGCGTCAAACACGGTTCGGTCTGCAGTATCTGTGCTGATGAAATCAGGTGTCTGATAATATTCATCAAACATGTGCGCGTATTGCAAATCTGCCCGAATCATTCCTTTATTACCTGCAGGTGAACTGAAACTCAGATTTCCAAAACGTTCGTTCATCAACACATAGGATGGTTTGACATCTTCGAAAAATGTTGCGAGGCTTTTATAAAAATCCCAGCGGTTGAAGGTGAATCCACCTTGAATGGAAAGAGGATATGATCCTGAAAAATCCCAACGGACATTTCCATTCACCGATCCATAAAATCTGCCGAAGTATGAATTTGCAGAAAGGGTAGCAGAGGTGATTCCGAAAACATTGTAACGCACACCAATAAATCCGGTGTTGATGGAACGAGAAGAAAAATTTCCTCCGAATGAAATCATCAGGTCTTTTTCTTTTTTTACATCCAGCAACAACGTAAACATATTCGTGGCCTTGTTGAATTTCGTTACCGGAAAAATGGATTTGATTTTGTCATCGTCAAATATTCTGAAGTAGGGAGTTTTTAATTTCGAAAGAGAGACTGGCTCCAATCGGCGTCCCATGATTTTATTGACATACCTTTTCTGTGCTTTATCCAATCCTTCGATCTCGATTTTTTCGATGATCAGCGGCTTGAATTTTTTTCTGAATATCAAACGTTGTCTGTTTTTCTCTTCCAGAGTTGACTCTCTGCCAATCATATTTTTAATCACGACTATGCTGTCGAGAGTTGTTTTGTAACCCACTGCAATCGCTTCCGACAAATTATCGAAATCAAATGTGCCGACATTTGCCAGAGCGGGTTCTACTACTACGGTATTCTCACACAAACTCTGATAGGCGGATCGAAACAGGATCATGGATTGTAGTTGTGAGAAGAGATCATCTTCTTCGGGGCCGGCAGTGACGCCGGATACGTTGCAACCCAGAATCACATCCGGCAAAAATTCTGCGTAGATCACGTCCACCGGAAAATTATTGTAGATACCACCATCGAATAGAAGATTGCCATCGACTCTTCGTGGTGGCAGATAGAAAGGGTAGGTGGATGAAGCCCGCGCAGCGATATTCAACGGACCATTGCGGAATATGATTTGTTTTTTGTGTTCCACATCTGCGGCAATACAACGCAATGGAATAAAAAGACTGTCGAAATTTCCGCCCGATGCGGCATCCGGCTGACTAAATCCTTCCATGAATTTCCAGTCGAGAAGAACAGGATTGATCAGGTTTGTTGGCAATGCATTCGTGATAATTTTTCCTCCGGAATAACGCAAAGAACCGAAGGAAGCATCAATATCATAATGTTTGAAATAGAACTGCATGTGATCGCTCATGTAACCTGTTGCCATGTGCATGAATTCTTCCGACCGCACGACGCTATCGATTTCTGAAACACTATAGCCTGAGGAATACATAGCCGCGATCACAGCTCCCATGCTTGTTCCTCCAATAAAATCTATCGGTACATTATTCTCTTCCAGTGCGCGCAAAAAACCGACGTGGGCCATCGCTGTTGCGCCACCACCACTTAAAACAACTCCAACAGTTTGTGATCGGATGGTGGAAAGGATCAACAATAGCATTGCCATCGATAAACTGACTTTCTTCAGTGAAAAGCGATGTAGTGGATGTTGGATCACAGAAGGTAAAGGATGATTTTTCAACCGTAACAGAGTTAAAGTGTTTCGGCAGGCGCGAATATCGCAACGCAATTGTTTGCCAGATGTTGGGTCACATGATTTTTTCCACTCTGGTCGGGGAGTAACGATTATTCGTCGGTGAACAGCGTTTCGCCGTCTCTTCAACACTTTCAGGCGAATCGCTCTTTGTCGAATGCTATGAGTCTTGAACCATACCAACTGAACATTTCACCATCGGCCATTTCAATCCGGGTATTGGGTAGAAATTTTTGAAAATGTGCAATGTGTTTTTCGTTGAAAGGGAACGGTTCTGACGACAATAATAGAATTTCCGGCGCCGCAGCAATCAGTTCGGCTTCTGTGATTTCAGGATAGCGTGAGTCGCTTCGTTCAGCAAATACATTTTCAAGTCCGCTTCTTCTGAGCATGTCATCAATAAACGTATCCTGGTTTACTGTCATCATAGGATTCCACCAAATGAGATAAGCGCAGGTTTTCGTTTTAGAGATCACGCGGTTTTCAGGAAAATTCTGGGAGATTTTTTCCAGAATTTCATCGGCTGCAGTTTGTGTGCCTGTGATTTCTGCCAGATTTCCGATCATTTCCACGGCATCGTCCAAATTCCGGATGTCACTGATCCAGACGGGAAATTCTTTCGCAAGTATTGCCACCTGTTCATAATCATTCTCTTCTTTATTCGCGATAATGATATCGGGCTTCAGCGAACGCACCTTTTCAATGTCAACCTGTTTGGTACCGCCGATAATGGTTTTTATTCTGGTCCAGCCGGAAGGTCTGACACAAAACTTGGTGATTCCAACTACTTCGGAACCAAGCCCTAAGGAATAGAGTAGCTCTGTCTGCGACGGAACGAGGGAGATGATCCTCGATGGCCTGCCATCAAGGCGAATTTTTCTGTCAAGTTGATCTTTAAACGTTCGTTCCATATTTCCGCAAAATACGTCTATTAAAGTCTGCGATTTCTGCGGCTTTTCAGAGAATGACAACAAAAAACATTGCTTGTTATGTCAGCAGGAAATTGGTCTGGCATGACATAAAAGTGGAATCTCCGCCGAAAAACTGACACGTATTCTGACAAGAGGTCGGATTATTTGATGTGGCATTAACCTTGACTTTCGGCCGAAACCAGAAAACTGGTGAATAATAAGAAAACCAACATCATGAGTAAAGTAATAGGAATAGACCTTGGAACAACCAACAGCTGTGTATCAGTCATGGAAGGCAATGAGCCGATTGTGATTTCAAACAGTGAAGGTAAAAGAACTACACCATCTGTAGTGGCATTCGTAGAAGGTGGCGAACGCAAAGTGGGTGACCCTGCGAAACGTCAGGCCATCACCAACCCAACAAAAACAATCTACTCGATCAAACGCTTCATGGGCAACAGCTATGATGAATGCGCGAAGGAAGCAGGACGCGTTCCTTATCAGGTAGTGCGCGGTGATGGAAACACACCTCGTGTCAAAATTGACGAAAGAATGTATACCCCGCAGGAAATTTCTGCCATGGTTCTTCAGAAAATGAAGAAAACGGCTGAAGACTATCTGGGTTACGAGGTGACAGAAGCAGTTATCACTGTTCCTGCTTATTTTAATGACTCGCAACGTCAGGCTACGAAAGAAGCCGGCGAAATTGCCGGTCTGACTGTAAAAAGAATTATCAACGAGCCTACAGCAGCAGCGCTTGCTTATGGTCTCGATAAAAAATCACACGATATTAAGATTGCCGTATTTGACTGCGGTGGTGGTACTCACGACGTTTCCGTTCTCGAACTGGGCGAAGGCGTTTTCGAAGTACTTGCAACTGATGGTGATACTCACCTCGGTGGTGATGACTTTGACCAGGTAATCATCGACTGGCTCGTTCAGGAATTTAAAAATGACAACGGTAATCAGTTTGATCTGACAAAAGATCCAATGTCGTTGCAGCGTTTGAAAGAAGGTGCAGAAAAAGCGAAGATTGAATTGTCTTCAGCTTCCACCACTGAAATCAACTTGCCTTACATCATGCCGGTAGATGGTATTCCAAAACACTTGGTAAAATCATTGACACGTGCGAAGTTCGAACAACTCGCAGACAGCTTGATTCAGCGTACCATCGCTCCTTGCGAAAGTGCATTGAAAAAAGCAGGTCTTACCATTAAAGACATCAACGAAGTGATTCTTGTTGGCGGTTCTACTCGTATTCCTGCCATTCAGGATGCGGTGAAAAAATACTTCCAGAAAGAACCTTCAAAAGGAGTGAATCCTGATGAAGTGGTTGCTATCGGAGCAGCTATTCAGGGCGGTGTTCTCACGGGTGAAGTGAAAGATGTGTTGTTGCTTGATGTAACTCCTCTTTCTTTGGGTATCGAAACGATGGGCGGTGTTTTGACAAAATTGATCGAAGCAAATACAACAATCCCAACGAAGAAAAGCGAAACATTCTCAACAGCCAGCGATAGTCAGCCAAGCGTGGAAATCCACGTATTGCAGGGCGAACGCGCGATGGCAAAAGACAACAGAACGATCGGTAGATTCCACCTCGATGGTTTGCCACCTGCACCTCGCGGAGTTCCACAAATCGAAGTCACGTTTGACATTGACGCGAATGGTATCATTCACGTAAGTGCAAAAGATAAAGCAACCGGAAAAGAACAGAATATCCGTATTCAGGCGTCATCTGGTCTCAGCAAAGAAGAAATCGAAAAGATGAAACGCGAAGCAGAATTGAATGCAGATTCAGATCGCAAAGCGAAAGAAGAAGCTGATACTATCAACAATGCTGACACGCTGATTTTCCAAACGGAAAAACAACTGAAAGAATTCGGTGATAAACTTCCTGCAGAGAAAAAACAGCCTATCGAAGATGCTTTGGCAGAATTGAAAAAAGCACACGCTGAAAAAGACATCGATCGTTGCAAATCAGCGATTGAAAATCTGAATACCGTTTTTGGTGCTGCTGCAACTGACATGTACAATGCGTCCAATGCAAACGCTTCAGGCGATGCGTCAACAGCGCAAGGCGACGCACAAGGCAACAATTCGAATGCAGATGCGGAAGTAACTGACGTCGATTTTGAAGAAGTAAAAGAAGACAAGAAATAATCGAAATTGAAATGAATTCGAAATGGGCCATCCGAAAGGGTGGTCTATTTTTTTTCACTTCCAAGTTTTGTTTCAAATGTTAAAACGCTTTCATTTGCTGAATTATTATCCCCTAATTAATCTACTTACTTATGCTTAAAGAATTTAAAGAATTTATCAATCGCGGCAACGTGATGGATCTTGCAGTCGGCGTCATCATTGGTGGTGCTTTTGGAAAGATCGTTTCATCATTGATCGATAACATCATATCTCCATTGATCGGTTTGATGCTTGGAGGATTACAACTCAACGAAGCCCTGCCATTGAAATTGAAGGATGCGGTGATGGACGGAGAGAAAGTAGTATCTCCAGAACTAGTGATGAAGTTCGGCGCATTAATTCAATCCTTAATTGACTTTGTAGCCATTGCATTCGTTATTTTCCTCATGGTAAAAGCAATGAACAACATGAAGAAAAAGCAAGTAGAAGCGCCCGCTGCGCCTGCAGGACCTACAAACGAGGAGAAATTGCTGATGGAAATCCGCGATGCTTTAAGGAAATAATAAGTATCTGCTCGAGAATTACAACCGCTCCATTCATGGGGCGGTTTTTTTGTTTTCAACTGAAAGACTCTTCGCAAATTCATTGTTGCTCATTGCAGGATTTTACTCCCTCGATTAACTTGCCCGAAATTATCAGGCATTCGCTGCAACTTTTTTCGATACGACTTGTTTGAAGCGATAACAACCTGATTTCAATTTATGTCAAGAAGACTCGCCACCATCGTTATCGCCGCTATTGTCGCGATCACTTTGGGTTGCGGTTACCTCATCTCCGGACTTGGATTCAGCTACGACTTCGAAGCGTTTTTTCCGAAAGGTGATCCTGAAACGGATTTTTATTATCACTACCGAAAAGGATTTGAAACGGACAATGATTTTTTCATTGTCGCATTGGAGAATAGTCAAGGGATTTACGATGAAAAGTTCCTCAGAAATGTTGATAGTCTTTCCAATGCACTAAAAAAAATTGAGAACATTGTCGACGTTGCAAGTCCGACTCAGCTCACGCAATACTATCGTGATCCCGTCATGGGACAAGTGTTTAAAGTTCCTCTCTTGCGATGGAATGAACCTGAGAACTATGCGATTGACTCTGTGAAAATTCACGATGCGCCTGGCATGATCGGACTCTTTTTTTCAGCGGATGGAAAATCAGTGGCGATCAACATGAAGCACCGTCAATCTCTTTCAAAAGAGAAATGTGATCGACTTTCTTATGATATTCAAAATCTCGTCGCCGGTTTTTCTTTTGAAAAAACACACATCATTGGCAGAGCGCTTGGTCAACGTTTGTATGTGGAGCTCATGTTACAAGAACTCATTCTGTTCATTGGATTGAGTTTGTTATTGACGACTGTTTTTCTCTACATCGCATTTCGTTCTGCCTGGGGAATTATTATTCCAACATTGGTTGTGCTTGTTTCGATCGTCTGGACGCTCGGATTTATCGGTATCCTAGGAAAAGAGCTCGATCTGATGCTTACCGTTCTGCCGACGATCATATTCGTCGTCGGTATGAGCGACTCGGTGCATGTGCTTACTAAATACCTGCAGGAGTTGCGCAATGGAAAAGACAAAGTGGAAGCGATACGCTATGCATTCAAGAGTATTCGACTCGCAACTTTTCTAACAGCTTTTACAACTTCCATCGGATTTCTTACACTGACCTTGTCCAATATTCAACCCATCTCGGATTTTGGAATTTACACCTCCGTTGGAATCATGCTGGCGTATGGACTGACATACACAATGCTTCCGGCAATTCTGTTGCTTGCAAAACCAAAACGACTTTATATCTACGCAACGTCGGATGATTTCTGGACGAAAAAATTACACTTCTCATTGCGATGGATCATTCGCAAACGAAAGGGAATTGTCATCGGAACATTAGGTGTACTCGCTTTGAGTTTGTTCGGTATTTCGAGAATCAAAGTCGACAATAAAATGTTGGAGGATTTGCGTGACAGTCATATTCTCAAGCAAGAATTCTTTTTTATGGAAGATCACTTCTCAGGTTGTCGTCCATTCGAAATGGCGATTGTACTTGAGAATGACACTGCTGCTTTCAGCAAACCTTTTTTACATGACCTGGACACCATTGAATCATTTCTTCGAAAAGAATATGGAGTCGGAAGTTTGATTTCTGTGCTCGAAATGGTGAAGGCATCTTCGAAAGCGTTGAATGCAGGTGATCAGGTATTCTACAAAATTCCGGAAGATGAAAATGATTTGCGATCCATCAAAAAATTTCTGGCGAGAAAAGATTTTGAGGATCTTCTAAAACTTTATTACAACAAAGATCAACGAACAATTCGTGTCAGCGGTAAAGTGGGCGACTTCGGCCGGCAGCATTATGATAGCTTGAATGTAAAACTGGATGCATTTATTGCTGAACATGCCCAAACGAAATTCTCACATCATGTTACTGGAACTGCGCACCTGATCGATCTCAACAACAAATATCTTGTAGAGAATATGTTGTGGGATTTGTTGCTATCGATCGTTGTGATAGGCTTAGTGATGGGCATCGTCTATAAATCAGCCAAGATGATTTTGCTGACGATTATTCCGAACGTTGTTCCTCTCCTCATCGTAGGAGGCATCATGGGAATTGCAGGTATTCCACTCAAAGTTTCTACGTCTATCATTTTTAATATCGCTTTCGGAATTGCTGTGGACGACACGATACATTTTCTGGCTCGGGTTCGCACGTTTCTCGCAGAAGGCAAGTCTTCGCTATACGCCGTGAAGCGAACCTTCCTCACCACGGGAAAAGCAATGGTGGTGACGACACTTATTCTCAGTGGCGGTTTTCTCACTCTCATCATGTCCGATTTTATGGGAACGTTTTACATCGGATTTTTGATCAGCATCACGCTGTTTATTGCGTTGGTGGCGGAATTGCTAATATCCCCGCTGGTAGTGATGTTTTTTTATAAGAAAAAATAATTTGAAGATTTTGAAAATTTGGTGATTTGAAAATGAAATGCACCTATGGTTGCCTTCGACAAAAGTCATTTGCACTTTATTTTGAAAGCACCTTTCGATAAATCGAATCGAATGCAGTCGCAACGTTGTTCACGCTGAAATGATCTTCTGCATATTTCCTTAAAGATGCCGTATCAAAAGAAGTGGCCTTCATCCTGAAATTTTGCAGTGAAGTAAGCAATTCATTTTCATTTCCTTTTGTTACCAATATGCCGCGGGAAGAATCGACGTGCTCTTTGATCCCGCCAACATCAGTGCTGATCACGGCCATGCCACTTGCCATGGCCTCGACGATAACACACGGCAGGTTTTCATAATTACTAAACATCAACAAACAATGACTTTGTTGCATGAGTGCTGCTATTTCATTCCATTTTTTTTCACCAAAAAATGAAATGCTCTCAGGTCGAATTTCTAACTCTTCTGCTTTCTTTTCATAGAATTGAAATGGACCATCACCGCCGATACTCAAGTGTACTTCGGCATTCTCATCACTGAATTTTTTCCAGGTGCGAAGTATGCCCGAAATATTTTTATGTACATCGTCCAATGTGCTCACATGAAGAAAGCGGATCGGAGTATTGTCTTTTTCATGCAGATGAAAAATGGAAGTGTCGACCACATTTGGAACAACAGTGTAATTGCCTTGCAGTCCATAGTTCCTCATAACTGTGGCCAGATTTTCTGTCACGGGACAAATCATTGAACTTTTTGCAACGACATGCCGGGAAAAGGGACGTAGCAAAAGGGGCTGATCTTTACGAATGGATTTGTCATATCCCGTCCAATGTTCTGTGATGATATAAGGTAAATCGAATTTCGATTTTAGCCAGCGGGCTTGCCAACCCGCATTCCAGATGATGTTGAGATGCACCAAGTCGAACTGAAATTGTCCCTTTTGTTGCAGAAATTTAATGCCGGATTGAAAAGCACTCCTTTTCGTTAACCATCCGGAAATTCCTTTTTGACAATAAACGATGGTCGTCACTACGCCATGGATCGTTTCCTGTTCAATCCGGATTTTTTCCGGAAGATCTTTTAGAAACGTCACATACAATACATGCACGTGATTTTTTGTGGCAACCGCTTCGGCGTGGCGCTGCACAAAATTCCCCAGGGTGGATATCGTTTTACTTGGATACCAACTGCTGAGAAACAATATGTTGAGTTTTTCTTGCTGCAAAATGCTCGTAACAGGCCGCAATCTAACATCTGAAATGACTTGTTATTTTCTGTTGCCTGCTTAAAGATTTCGCCGTTTATTTGCGCCCGCTTTTAAATGGTGGTCGTAGCTCAGCTGGTAGAGCTCCAGATTGTGGTTCTGGCTGTCGTGGGTTCGAGCCCCATCGATCACCCTGAAGATTCCCCGGTTTTTGACCGGGGTTTTTTTTTGAAGAAAAAAATGTTTGAATTACTTTCTATTTCAAAAGCGAGACATCGATTCCATTCACATAAAGTCGAAAGACGTCTGACTCTTTCGCGGCGCTGGCACCAATGAATCCAGTGAGTTCTGAATAGGTAATCTGTTCATTGTATGCTTTGAGCATTTCCGATGACAAAGGCATATAACTCCAATGCCATTTTTCTTCTTCATAGCCTGCGCGGCCGTTCTCCTTTGAGGTGTAAGTCTGAGCGAATCCATATTCAGCTCCGTGTTTCACCAACCAGTCATACAATTTTTTGCCCGTGGCATTTTGGAAATACGCGGGCTCTACGCTGTTGAAGTCAACATCGGTTCCCCAATGGTGGCGGCTGGTTCCGGGCATGGATGAATATTTCAGAATGTCACGAACTTTATCGATGTCGCTCCATCCTTTGTATTTATCACGCAACCATTTTTTTTCCCAGATCCCTTTTTGGTAGTTGAAATTGCGGGTTGCTGAAATGATTTTAATCGAAGCGCCATCCTTTGTTGCAGCAGAGTGCATTTTCTGAAATGCTTCGTAGGCTTCTTTCCGCATGAAAATCTGGTCCTTGTCAGAATAAACATGTTCGATTTTTACAAATTGAGGATGTTTTGCAGGATCAAATTTCCCCATGAGGTAATCACTTGTAAAAGTCTGCACGGTGTCAATTGTCGGAGCCTCAGATTGCTTGGTGGGAAGTACGTTTAGCTCGTTAGTTTGATTCGTGGCCACCAAATCAACTTGTCCCGAAGGCTTTGATTGACTGCACGCGAACATCAAACTTGATAAAATAAAAAACAGGATTCGCATGAATCGAAGATCTGCAAATCCTGTCATTTTTTTATTTTTCATTTTATTAAAATGAAAGAGTATTCAGTTTAATGAATGCCTTTGGATGCCAGGTAACGTTCTGCATCGAGAGCTGACATGCAACCGGTGCCCGCTGCTGTCACAGCCTGACGATAGGTTTTATCTGCAGCATCACCTGCCACAAAAACGCCTTCGACATTCGTTTTTGAAGTTCCCGGAACATTGAGAATGTATCCGGTTTCATCTGTATTGATCCATGGTTTGAAGACATCTGTGTTTGGTTTGTGACCAATGGCTACAAAAAATCCGGTAGCCGGTAAAGTTCGCTCTTCGCCTGTTTTTACATTTCTCACCACGACTGCTTCCAATCCCTGATCTCCAAGCAAATCTGCTGTTTCAGTATTCCACAGTACTTCAATATTGGTCGTATTCTCTACGCGATGTTGCATGGCTTTCGAAGCGCGCATTTTGTCGCTTCGAACAAGCATATATACTTTATTGCAAAGTTTAGCGAGATAAGTAGCTTCTTCTGCAGCTGTATCACCAGCTCCAACTATGACTACATCCTGCTTGCGATAAAAGAAACCATCACAAACTGCGCAGGCACTAACGCCGCCTCCGGCTTCGCGTAATCTTGTTTCATTGGGCAGTCCGAGCCACTTTGCACTTGCACCGGTAGAAATGATGACTGAATCCGCGGTGAGGCTGTGTTTTCCACCATCTATCTCAACATAATGTTTCGGGCCGGTAAAATCCACTTTGGTAACCCAACCGCTTCGCACGTCTGTTTCAAAACGGACGGCTTGTTTTTTCAAATCTTCCATCATGGCCGGACCATTGATGCCGGCAGGATAGCCTGGAAAATTATCTACTTCTGTGGTATCCATTAATTGTCCACCCGGTTGCTGACCTTCATACATCACCGGTTTCATATCTGCACGTGCAGCATAAATGGCGGCTGTATATCCTGCTGGTCCACTTCCGATTATGAGGCACTTAACGTGTTCTTTCGCTTGATTCATCTGAATTTTCCTTTTTTTAGGTTGGCAAATATAGCCTTTGAAGTGAAGGTGGAATTTGAATGAAAGTGAGATTTGTCACAAGAAATTGAAATCAATTTTTCACCGTGTATTTCGTCATTTAGCCTTTTATAACTCATTCATAATTTCAAAGGAAAGAAAAACAGTAGGTTTGTGCGAATAGATCAAGATGGCATTTTTTTCTCAATCGACCGCTGAAAACATCCGCATCGCATGGATCGCGATTGGTAGCCAAAAACTTCGCACTGTCATTACAGTTAGCATCATTGCTTTGGGAATTATGGCTCTGGTCGCCATGATTACTGCCACCGCAGCGTTGGAGAATAAAGTCAACACGGAATTTTCGCGATTAGGCAGTAATACATTTACGTTGAGAGGTGGCTGGAATGGCGGTCAACATGGAGAAGGGGAAAGAAGGAACGAACCTGTGTCTTTTGTAGAAACAAAAAAATTTCTCGAGGATTTTGATTTTGATGCTATCGTTTCCGTAACGGCCATGGGATCTTTTAACGCTTCTGTAAAATATGGAAGTAACAAAACCAATCCGAATATTCGTGTGCTTGGCTGCGATGCTCCTTATCTGGATCTTTCCGGTTATGTTCTAAAGGATGGCCGGAATTTCAGCGAGGCTGAGTTGGAAAATGGCGCCAACACAGTTATTCTCGGCGCGGACATCGTTGAAGATGTTTTCCCGAATGAATCTCACGTAATTGGCAAAGAAGTTTTTATTGGAAACTACAAATATGAAGTGGTTGGAACACTTATGAGTAAGGGCAATACACTTGGATTTTCCGGTGATAATCAGTGTTTCATTCCCGTGTATAATGTGCGCAAAAATTTTGCAACAAAAGATACTGAGTTCACTTTAAACATCCGGGTGAATGATACCAAAAGACTGGATGACGCGATGCAGGAAGCGCATGGAGTTATGCGAATCGTTCGTGGCAATATGCCGGGTGAAGACGACTCCTTTGAAATGATCAAGAGTGATCAGATCGCAAAGGATCTTAATGAACTGACGTCGAATATCACCATCGGCGCTTCTATCATTGGTGTGATTACATTGCTCGGCGCTGCCATTGGCTTGATGAATATCATGCTGGTTTCTGTTACAGAAAGGACGAGAGAAATCGGCACACGAAAAGCGGTTGGCGCGAGCTCAGCAACTATACGAGCGCAGTTTCTTATCGAGTCCATTGTCATTGGTCAGATTGGTGGTGTTATCGGAATCATTTTAGGAATCCTCATGGGAAATATTGTGTCCTTGCTGGTGGAAACAAGTTTTACCATTCCCTGGGGCTGGATTGCACTGGGAGTTACCATCTGTTTTATTGTAAGTGTGGTGAGTGGTTATTATCCGGCTAGAAAAGCTGCGAAGCTGGATCCTATCGAAGCGCTGCGTTACGAATGAATTTTCCCCGAAGCAAGGATTCGGAGATCACACTGCTTTCAGACCCATAATTTTATCGATACGCGCATGTTCGCGTTCTATTTCCCAGATCTGTTTGTTGTCCAACTCTTCCTTCTTCAATGCAAGTAATAATTTTCCTGTGTCAATTATTTCCCGTGTGTTTACTTCTTCAGGCAATGCTTCACTGAATTCATTAAACAACATGCGGAACAAAACCATGTAGTAGTCTTGCGAAATGATGAGGGTCTGAACGATTTTCAGCAGCTCATCGAAGGAGGAACAATGCATCAGAGCAAGTTTAAGCTGACTGATATGTGCTTCGTATTGTTCGAGAAAATTCACTCGGTCGCGGGGTTGTTCTTGCCAGACAGGCAGAGTCACTTCTGATTGGTTGTTCTTGGTTTCAATGAGGACAAATTCTGCAAGCATTATGTCCTGAACGAGCTGAATTTTTTTTGTCAGCAAGGTCGGAACCATGTACTTCTGAAGGATTTCTTTTTTAAGGTCGAATAATTTTTGTTCGAACGTAGTTTGTATTTCGTCCTGGCTTGCCTCTGGGGCCAGGCCCATTTTAATCAGAGCGTCGAATTTTTCCATACTCCAAACCTATACGAAAGTGATCGGTAAACGTTTGGATTCTCACGAAAAAGTTAACGATCACGCCTTCACGATTGCGGTTCTATATTTGCATCCGTCATGAAAAAATCGATATCCCGCATGAGTATTTTTACATTGACGCTGGCAACAGCGCTCATCATTGGTAGCTGCGACAGCGGAACCAACACATCAAAAAAAGACACCAAAAGCGCTGATTCTCTTTCAGATGTGATAGCATTCACGAATGGAATCAACGACTCAAATACAGGCACAAAGACCGGACCTGTGGAATTGAAGGGAACGGTGGCCGGTTTCAAAATGGGGAAGATGTTTCTCTGGGAAACACAGGGAAGAACCACTAATAAGATCGACAGTACGACCATCACAGACAATGCATTTTCTTTTGGTAAAAAGGAATATGAAGTGGGGATTTATATGATCGGGACCAACGAGAACAATATGTGTCCGGTGATTGTCAATCCTGCAGAGCCTGTTTGTGAAATCGGTTTCAAAACAGGAAAACTGGAGAACAGTTTGTTTGCTGTCAATTCAAAGGAAAACGAAGGTTGGGCGAAGTATATGGTTCAAGAACCTGTGCTGTTAAAAGCGATCAAAGACGCCAAAGTAGCCGGAGCAAAATCACCTTCTATGAAGGTGCAATTCGACCAACAGGCCTTGTCCAAAGAGCAGGAACTTGCCAAATTGCAAGGGTCACTCATCAATGAGTATCCGGGAACACATCTGGCCAAGATTCTGACCTGGAAGCAGGAACCGACTAAAACTGAAATAGGGAAGTATTGGGACAACATCGATTTCACCGATGAAAGCATAATTCGCAGTAAGGTTTTGACAGATCGAATTGAAAGTTTTATGCGTTCCTTTTCGAAAGGCGAAGAAAGTGGATTCATCAATTGTGTTGCGACAGTTGCCGACAAAGCAAAAGTGAACGACAAAATGTTGGAGTTTAGTCTGAACCAGATGCTTACCGGATTTTATGAAAGTAATATGGAGAACATTTGCGCATACATCATCGACAACTATGTAAATGGTGATGCGTGTGGTGATGCTGATTTGAGCAATGTGATCAAAAGCACTGCTGAAAGCATACAAAATCTGAGTCTCGGGAAAACACCACCCAACATTTCTTTAACCACACTGGAAGGAAAAATGTATGATCTGTATGCTGCGGCATCAAAAAACAAATACACTTTGGTGATGTTCTGGAGCAGCTGGTGTGAGCATTGTAAAGGGGAAGCACCAGAAGTGAAATCCTGCTATGAGCAATGGAGAGCAAAAGGATTTGAAATCCTCGGGGTTTCAATTGACAAACAAAAGGTGATGTGGGAAAATGCGGTGAGAGAGCGTGATTTTACTTTTCCGAATGTGTGTGGTATGAAAGAGTATCAATCGGCCGTAGCCAAAGATTATCGCGTCACCAAAACGCCAACTTTTTTCTTACTTGACAGCGACAAAAAAATCGTTTTGAAACCAAAAGGAATTCGCGACGTGCAGACTTTTTTAGCAAAAAACCTGAAATGACAACTTGCGTTATTCCATTTTCATATTTCTCATATTCTTTTCCTGTATGAGTGATCATCATGATGTAATAATTCATGGTCATCGCGGCTGGCGTGGGTCATACCCGGAGAATTCTATTACTGGTTTTATAGAAGCAACACGTTTAGGGGTAGACGCCCTTGAGCTGGATATTGTGATCGACGCAAATCATCAGATCATTGTGTCGCATGATCCTTTTATGCAGCATGAAATCTGCGTGAAACCCGATGGAAGTGCAATTACAGCGGAGGAAGAAATTTTACTCAATATTTATCGGATGCAGGATGCTGAGCGTTTGCTTTACAGTAACCCACCTCCAGTTCATCCTCGTTTTCCCGATCAAAAGCGTGTCACCTCAGCCGTGAAGCCGACCTTAAATGAAGTGGTGCATGCCGTCACTGCTTTTTGTGACTCAATAAAAAGGGATATTCCACTATGGAATATCGAAATCAAAAGTCAACCGGATTGGGACGATATTTTTCATCCACAACCGCGGGAGTATGTAGCTTACTTTCTTGCGCAATTGCGACAATTACAACTCGAGGATCATTGTGTAGTGCAGAGTTTTGATGCGCGCATTCTCAATGAAATGCACCAACAATCTCCTGATGTGAAGTTGGTTTATCTCTCAGATGCGCCGGAGGTTTCTCCTGAGGAAAAATTATCCGCACTCGGTTTTAAACCTTTTGGATACAGCCCTAATTTCAAGTTGGTGACAAAAGAAACTTTTGATTATTGTAAAAAGAATGACATCGAATTGATTGTCTGGACGGTCAATGAAGAATCCGACATGCAGGCCATGATAGATTTGGGAGTGAAGCACATCATTACGGATTATCCGGAGCGACTGATGAAATTGCTTAAAAGAAAATCTTAAGTTTACTTCTCTGATGATTTTTTATCAGATGAACTTATAGAACGCAGGTGCTTGAAACCACAAAGGCCTCAAAGGAATTTCACACAAAGAACACTATATCTCCATTGCGTCATTTAATGATTCTGCAATAAACACATCATTGATTCTGAGTAAATTGAAATGCCATAAAACTGAGCTTGCAAGCGCAAGTTATTCAGATCAGTAGGTGGCTCGTTGTATTGCAAGCTTTGCTGCGAAGACTGCTTCAGTTTAAAAAAAGCGAACCCCTTTGTGATTCTTCGTGTGAAATTCCTTTGAGGCCTTTGTTTGTGCCTTGAAGTAGTTGGAATAGCAAACTAACTGCATGTTGTAAATGAGATGATACAGAAATTGGATAGCAACAATTTTGAAGTATCGGTGACGCCTTTCAGGAGGGATCACCAAACCGCTTTAAGCTGC
>JANOVT010000098.1:0-16810 GCA_031417525.1 Flavobacteriales bacterium
TTCTCGAACATAACCACCCGGTTGGTATCATCACAAAAAATGCCTTGATCCTTCGAGACCTTGATATTCTAAACGAATTGAAAGAGAAAAAGCTGGTTGCAATTACGTTGTCCATTACGACGCTCAATGAGGACATCAGAAGAACTATGGAACCCCGGACTTCTTCCGTGGCCAACAAATTGAAGGCACTTGAAGTTTTGTGTGCGGAAGGTTTTCCTGTGAACGTGAACATGGCTCCAATCATTCCCGGAATCAACTCGGATGAAATTTTTAAATTGGCAGAAGAGGTTGGTAAGCGCGGAGCATATTCCTTGTCATACATCATGGCGAGACTGAATGGACAGGTTGGTGAAATTTTTGCTGATTGGGTGAAAAAATCAATGCCGGAACGCTCCGAAAAAGTACTGAATCTGATACGCGAAACGCATGGAGGAACATTAAACGAATCGCGTTTCAAAACTCGTATGAAAGGAGAGGGAAATTTTGCATCAAATGTTTCTGATATGTTCAAGCTTGCCAGAAGGAAGTACATCAAGGCACATAAACTTTATGAATTAGATTACTCAAATTTTAAAACAAATACGATAGAACAACTTCGACTATTCTGAATATGATAACAACTCTTGCACATAAACGATTTCTGCTACCAATTGCAACATTGAATACCATGCTTTCTGCTGCGAATAAACAAAAGGATAGCGGTATGGATTTTTACACAAAAAAAGGACGCGATGTTCTTTTTCAATTGGAGGCATTATGCCGATTGTACCGGAGTGTGCATGACAAGAAATTTTTTGACAGGTGGTACAAAGAATTCAAAAGTCTCGAAGATCACCTTGGCAGTATGGACAATCACCAGGCTCTTGGAAATGAATTTTCCGCTTTTCCTGAATTGAAAAAATTGGCTGAAAAGAATTTTCTGGAAAATTTCAAACGGGAAGCAAATGACTTGTCTGAGAAGTTACTGGAAGAAGGTTGGCTGGATGGATCAAAAATGAAAATCTTTGAATTGGAATTGACGAAGCTGAAGTGGAAAAGTGATGATCAGGATGCTATCGATTACGGCAATGCCATGTGTGATGAGTTTGACAAGTTGATCGAGAAATATCGGAATGGCGAATTGGATATGGATAATCTGGAATCGGGTCTGCATGAATTCCGGCGAAAATTGAGATGGATAAGTATCTACGCCCAGGTGAGTGGTGGATTGGTTCAACTCAAAAGTATCGCCACCGTGCCGGCTGAACTCGTAAAATATTGCACCGGTGAAATTGTCAAATCACCATTCAATGTCTTGCCTAAGTCTGCGAAGGGCCAGAAAACAATCTTTGTTCAGTCGCATTATTTTTATGCGCTTAGCTGGCTCATCAGGTATCTGAGTGAGCTGAAAGATACAGGTTTGAGCAATGAGGCTTTTTTGAAATTGTGTTCTGAAGCGCGAATCAAAGACAAAAAACTTGCTCTGAAATTTAGTAATTCTTGCATGTTCGATCCGGCTGATGTGAGCACACTCGCAGAAACAGCGATTGATGATTTTATTTACCGCGATTTTATTCCAGAGAGAATTTGTCGTGATATCATGCGCTCACTCCAATGAAAATTTCTATTGCTTATCTGAATTCACCTGTTGGGACGATCCGTCTGATGGGGATGGAAAATGCTCTGATGGGTCTTGAGTTTGTTGAGGAACAGAAAGAGGATCAGATAGAGCCTGAAAAATTAATTTTAGCTGTTCAACAACTGGACGAATATTTTCTTGGTAACCGATCGACATTTCAATTGCCTCTTCATCCGGTGGGTACACATTTTCAACAAAACGTATGGGACAAACTACAACTGATTCCCTTTGGTAAAACGGTTTGTTATGAAGACATCGCAAGAAGTCTCGGTGACATCAAGGTCATTCGTGCTGCGGCAACCGCAAACGGAAAAAATCCATTGCCTATAGTTATACCTTGTCATCGCGTGATCGCCAAGAATGGCACACTCGGAGGCTATTCAGGTGGATTGTGGCGTAAAAAATGGCTGCTGAATTTTGAACAGAAAGAGATTCAGCCAAAACTGCTTTGACTGATTACTCTTCATTCTATTATCCATCGAAGGCCGACATATCCCATCCTCCCGAAAACAGGACCCCAAAGCAGTGATCCATCAAAATATTCCGATGAGGGATTCTCTGCCGAAGTGATCGCATCATGAACCATAAAATTCGTCAGGTTTTCTCCACCGACATACAACTCAACATTTTTCCGAAAAACATATGTGACCTGTGCCATCAACTGCCAATAGTCTTCGGAATAACTGGTGGCATGTGTGTCTTCCATGTCATGTGGATGTGCCCCTGTGTAAGGCAATCTCTTGCGACTGATCCATTGCACGGTAGCATCAAATCTCCACTGTGAACCATTCTTTTTTGCTTTGGTCTCGTATGCGAGATTGGTAAATGCCCGATGTTTATTTACTAATGGTCGATCCAACAATCCCTCGCTGAATTGTGTGCGAACCTCCAACCATCGATAAGCCAATCTCCAGTCAAGCCTCTTCAGTGGTGTCCACTGCAATTCCGCCTGAAGACTGTTGCTATAACTCTTTCCTTCCAGATTGTAAAATCTGGCTATTGTGGGTTGCTCTTGATCAAGTACTACTTGGTCTACGAATTCTGTCCGATAACCATCGATTGAAAGCACGGCTTCGCGGTGATTCAATTTGAATTTTTGTGATAGGATCAAACCGAAATTCCAGGCTTGTTCCATCTTTAATCCGAAAATTCCTCCGGGGTCATTTCCTTGAATGACGATGTCACGATTACCCGCCAGTATGCCAACGTTGTCCATCAGCAAATTCGCCGTTCTGAAACCCCTGCCACTTACCAGTTTTAAAGTCGAGTTATCTGAAAAACTATAACGAGCATGCAGCCGTGGGGTAAACAATGCGCCATAGGTATTGTGGTAGTCTTCGCGCAAACCTGCAACCAGAATGAATTTATCCTGAAGATTTAGGGTATACTCAAAAAACGCACCCGGGACCATTTCTGTTCTGTTCAGTTGTAGCGACGATAGATTCACTGGTGGGATTTCACCATAAGTGATTTTTTCGAAATAATCATCGTAAACATAGCTGACGCCGGCAGTGAACTTATGAGAGTCATTCACAATACGTGAGGCAAAAAGAAAATTCACTCTTCCACTTAATTGTTGTCCTTCATACCTGCGAAAGCCGTAATGACCGCGCTGATCATGCCAGCTCAAAGACACTTGCGAACCAAAACTCTTCCACGGTTTTTCTTCGAAAACATATCCTGTTTTTCCACTGAAATCATATCGGTCCGTTGTAATATCAACACCCCATAAACGTGACTTTACTTCATCAAGAGGATCATATTCAAGAGTTCCACTGACGTTTTTCATACGCAGATAGTTGATGGTGTACTGCCCTCCGAAACCATGTTTTGTTTCAAGATGCCATTCATTTCTCAAGATCACATTTGAAAAGAGTGGATTGTCAAGAAAACCATCACCATTCATGTCAGTACGGAATTGTGACATCGCAGCATGTGCCAGAAAAACCGGTTGGAATTGTACTTTTTTCGGATGTGTGTTTCTAGCTTTCGCATCTTCATCTACTTCTGAACGTGCTGGGCGAAAGACAAGGTTCAACTCCGTGCGTCCACCACTGCCTGCATATGCGTTGAGTTGAAATCTTTCCGCATTATCCGGATTTTTCAAAGCAACATTAATTTGTCCTGTCATGCTTTCATACCCACTCGTTACAGAACCGACACCCTTTGAAATAAAAATGGATTTCACCCATGGACCCGGTACATAAGTCAAACCATATGTACTCGACAGACCGCGCACCGAGGGGATGTTGTCAAACATCATCTGCGTGTATTTGCCATCAAGTCCCAACATTCTGATTTGTCTGGTGCCAGTAATAGCATCAGCAAACGCAGCATCAATGGATGCATTGGTTTCGAAACTCTCACTCAGATTGCAACACGCTGCCTTGCACAATTCTTTTTCATTCAGCGTTTGAAAATTCAATGGATTTCGCATAGTAATATGCGTGGCACCAACGTCTCCCACAATCTCAATCTGATTCGTCCTTCCGTCCAACTCCAATGTGATGTCTAACTGAGTTTGTCCTGAATATTGGATGGTGTCTGTTTTATATCCGACATACGAAACGAGCAAGTTGCTGGAGTTCGGCGCAATTCCGATGTGATACTTTCCCATTTCATCGGTTACCGTCCCACTTCTGGTTCCTTCCCAGACCAAAACGGCTCCAATCAAAGTCTCCTTTTTGCCTGTGGCATCGACGCCAAAAACAGTACCGCTCAAGCCTTGAGCATGACAAAACAAGATCACCAGCGAAAGAATAGCTGTGAATGTAATTTTCATTAATGCGTGGGATTAGTGTTTTTCCTGTTCCCGGTACTGGCAACAACTGTGGACATGACTGTATTGCTCTTCTGTGCAAGTTTTCTTCTCGGTGTCATAGCCTGCTTCGTTCAACAATTCATGTAGCTGATCTTCGGAGATTTTCTTTGGTTTGTAGGTCACTGTGAGTTGGTTTGTCTCCAGAATATAATCTGCTGAAATGACTCCCTTTGTGTCCATTGTTTTTTCAATCACTTCTTCACATAATCCACAAACGCCCGCAACCCAAAAAGTGGTTGTGACTGGCTTTGAACCTTGAGCGAATGTTTGATTGGTTGACGCAATCACAATTGTAATTGCTAGAAAGGATGATAATATATTTTTCATGATGTATGTATTTTTTGAATATAAAAATGAGAGGGTGATCAATAAAGACCACAAGTATTCAAAACAACATCAGGCATAAAAAAGCATTGATTGCTGAGCGAGGTAGATTGGCACTTTTCCGGGCGGTGCGCCTTGCTTTTTTCTTTCAATCGGACCGGAATGATCTGATTCGACGTTCAGGCCAGGTGCAAGGGCAATTGGCGGAAAATCTGAACTAAGGAGGGGTAGTTTGAAAGTTGAAAAGGTATGTGTGTCGTCTATTTTAAATGAAACTTCTTCATAACGACAACAATTTTGAGAAACACTGCATGCATGTTCTTTCTCTGATTCTCCGCAACATTTTACAGGTTCAGAAAACAGGGCCTTCGATATTTTGCCGCAACAATAGTGTAGATGCAATTGAATGCCCGCGGTCAAAAGTCCGTAAACAATCATTACTGTCCATAAAGCTGCTTTTCTCACGTAGCGAAGATACAAAGGCTCTTCTAACTTTCAGAGTTTGAAAACAATGTATTCGTTGTTTTCAAATATTTTAGGATATGGCAGATTTTGAAGATTATGTTCGTGCTTAACGAAAAGGTAGCTGCATCCTCGATTTTTCAGATCGCTCAAAAAATCAGAGTCTACTTTTTCTATTGGGACCATCCAACCCTTTCTATTGAGAAAATAGAATTCATTTGGGTTCTCACCACATACCAGCGCTACCAGTTCTGTGCGAGGCCCCAACTGATCAGCAATGTTTTCCAATTCCAGTTTCGCTCTGTTTTTGTCCTTTACAAAAAAATCGTGTTGCTGATTCGCAATACTTTCTGTAATCCCGATCACCAATACTATGTATCCCCAGTTTTTTGGAAACCACATAAGAATGTTCGCAGTCAATATGGCGAACAATGGCATCATGACAAGGGCGTAATACCCGTGATGCGCAAAAAGAAATCCTGACTTCATCATATAGATTGCAAATAATGGCGCGAGGAGTAACATCAGATAAATCAGCATTTTCTGTTTTCTGAAAATGGCAAGACACCATCCGGCGAGTGATAATGCGAATAAAATGAATCCATGATAAATGCTGAAGTAAAATTTGGAAAGGACATCTTCATAATGTTCTGATAATTCATGTATTCCAGCTGAAATTGTTCTTCCTGAATTATACCAGATCCCGGATATTTCTGACAAATGCACATTCCAGATGAAATACCACCAATAAACAATTGCCAAAAGAATGATGGAGGCGAAAGCAAAAAGCAATTTCTTCGATGTTGTCAGTTGACTTGTGAAGAAAGGGATTGCGAGTATAATGAGATAGAGCCCGAATGGAATTTTAACCAAAGCACCGGCTGTTGCAAAAAGAAAATAGCAGATCAGGTTTTTCAAGTTTCCATTTCGTAAAAAAAGCACACCGAAGTAAACACCCATGATGATAAGCGAAAGACTCATTGGATCGGGCAGCACTTTTCTGGCAAGATGAAACAGTGCAGAACAGGAGTAGACTATCGTTGAAATGAAAGCAAATCGCTTTTCAAAATGTATACATAACAAACGATAGAAGAACCAACAACCGAAGGTGACAACCACAAGATTAATCAGACGGCCATACCAATGATCGTAACCGAATACAGTCGATGTTAAATAGATGGCATAGCTCAACAACGGAAACTCCATCGCTACATAACCTGGCTTTTCGCCATTCTCGTCCAGTTGCGGATAAAGAATGTTATGATCCACCTGATAAAAATTGCGCGCAACCATCAGCGAGGTAGTTTGCCTCCAGTTATGTGAAACTTCTATCGGTGGTTCTGCAATATGAAATAGTCTTACCGCAAACAGTAAAAATAAAATCAGCAAAATGTTGCGGTTGGTATTTTCCAAAGTGGTGAACGAATACTTATAAGCCGATTTCCTGCTGTATGATTTTGATTCTTGCTTCCATTTTTTTCACTTGAGCTGAATAATTTGCCACACCGAGAAATGGTTCTTTCAACGAAAAGTAAAATTTGATCTTTGGCTCCGTGCCGCTTGGCCGTGCAGAAATCTTACTTCCGTCTTCCAGGATGAATTGTAAAACATTGGAAGAAGGCAACGTGATTGGTGATTTAACACCTGAACTTAAATCTGTAATTGTTCTTTCCTGAAAGTCTCGGAGCTCTGTTACAACCGATCCCCCAAGTGATTTCGGCGGAGAACTTCGAAGTTCAACCATTTTTTCATTGATCTTTTTTAGTCCATCCAGACCCTTCATGGTTACTGAGACCAAAGCTTCATGATAAAGCCCACATCGTGTGTAAATCTCCATCAGTAAATTCCACATGGTTCTGTTGTTGGTACTGCACCAGGCAGCAATCTCGCAGAATACAACAGATGATAAAACCGCATCTTTGTCTCTGACGAATTCTCCCACTGAATATCCATAACTCTCCTCACCACCGGCGATGAAAACTTCTTTGCCTTCTTTCTCTCTTATCACACCTGCGATGTATTTGAAACCTGTAAGTGTATCATACCACTTTACACCATATAGTTTAGCAATCTCTTCAAGCAGATCTGTTGTCACAATGGTTTTGGCGATGTATTGTTTTCCATTAAAAAGATTTTTCTCCTTCATCATTTCAAGTTGATAGTACACAAGAAGACACGCCGCCTGATTGCCATTCAACAGAGTCAATTCACCGGCATCATTGCGAACAGCAAGACCAACGCGATCGGTATCAGGGTCGGTTCCCAAAACCATATCTGCATTTTCCTTTTCTGCCAGAGCTAGCGCCATACTTAACGCTTCTTTCTCTTCCGGGTTAGGTGATTGCACTGTACTGAAATCGCCGTCCGGTGCGGCTTGTTCTTTTACCACAAATATGTTTTTGAATCCAAGATTTTCAAGTGCTTTCGGAACCATAGTGATTCCAGCTCCATGAATGGATGTGTAAACAATTCTCAGATCTTTTGCCGCTTCAATTTCTTTTTTTGAATGAATAATGGAATTGAGTTGTATTAAATAAGCTTCTTCAATTTCGGGTCCGATAGAAAATATCAAGTTGAGATTACCTGTGAATTTTACATCTTCCAGTTGTTGTACTTTTCTGACTTCAGCAATAATTCCCTTGTCGTTTGGCGGCAGCACCTGCGCACCATCTTCCCAATAAACTTTATAGCCATTGTATTCTTTGGGGTTGTGTGAAGCGGTGATCACGATCCCGGCCTGACAGCTTAATTCTCTTACCGCAAATGAGAGCAATGGAGTGGGACGTAGTTCATCAAATACATGCACTTCAATTCCATTTGCAGATAAAACCGCAGCAGCAGTTTCCGTAAAAAGGCGCGAATTGTTTCGGCAGTCATAAGCGATGGCAACAGAACATTTTTTCCCCGGAAATTGTTGAAGAATGTAGTTGGCTAATCCTTGTGTAGCGATACCCACTGTGTACTTATTCATTCGCATGGTACCCACACCCATGATGCCACGCAAACCTCCCGTTCCAAATTCAAGATCACTATAAAATGCCTCTGTTAATCCAACTGGATCTTTGTCGATCAGCTCTCTGATTGCGTTTTTTGATATGTCATCTACCACAGTTGACATCAGCCAGTTATTTGCTTTGGCCAACACTTCTTCTGAAATAATTGTTGTTGCTTCCATTTATGTTCAAATATTTTACTTATACAATCTATTGTATTGAAGAGTCGAGATATACTTCTACACATTTCTTGAGTCCATCTTTCCAATGAAGGTCTGGAATGGACATGATTTTATTCCACTTTGTATTGTCCAGTTTGGAATAGGAAGGCCGGATTGCCTTTACAGGATGTTCTCCACTATGAACTGGATTTACCGGTACATCAAGGTGAAGTTGCTTTACAATTTCTGAAGCAAAATCAAACCAGGTCGCTTCCCCTTCGTGTGAGTAATGATATATTCCATAAGGAATATTTTGCTCTTCGATGATTGATTTTTTTAGAAGCACCAGAATATCATTAGCAAGATTGCCAGCATAAGTTGGCGATGACTTTTGATCATTTACCACGTTCAATTCTCCATTTGCTTTCGCAAGCCGGATCATCGTTTTGAAAAAATTATGGCCAAACGTGCTGTATAGCCAAGAAGTCCGGATGATAATATGGCGGTCCGTTTTCTCATCAATCAATCGTTCACCTTCCAGTTTGCTTTCACCATATACATTGAGAGGGTGCACTTCATCTGTTTCTGTATATGGCTTTTCTTGAGAGCCATCAAAAACGTAATCTGTTGAAATGTGGATAAGCAAGGATTCCATTTCCTTACAAGCTTTTGCAAGAAATCCTGGCGCGTAACGGTTAGTTTGGTTGGCAAATTCAATCTCGTCTTCTGCCCTCTCGACATTGGTGTATGCAGCGCAATTGATGACTACAGCGGGTCTATGCTTCTTCAGATAATCCATCACCCAACTTTCCACCGTGACATCAAGCTCGATTTTATCCGCCAGAATAAATTGAAATTCAGGGAAGGAATGATGAATCCGTCTGAACTCACGTCCAAGCTGACCGTTTGCACCCGATACTAATATGACTGGTTGCGACATTTGTTGAAATTAAAAAGCGAAAATAAACCTTCGAGGCTTGTGATGGAATGGATGTCGGTGGGTATTCTTGAAGCTCCGGAAATACTGACTTACCTTTGTCGAGCGTCTTCAGAGTTTTTTTAGATTGCTATGGCATAATCATTGGCTAAAGTTGAATGAACCAATTTTTAAAAAAATGAAAAAAGTTCTACACGCCATATTCATATTAAGCATATTCTCATTTACACAAAGCTCTGTGTTGGCACAACAGCGACGAACGCCATCGATTGCATTCGGGGGACAGATTGTACAGCCTGTCGGTGAATTTGCAATGCAGTTTGATGGCTTTCCGGCAGGACTCGCTGGTAGCATCAGCGCACCAATTGGCAACTCTCCTTTTGAGGCTGGTTTCGGCTATGCATGGAACAACATGGGATCTCAGAATAAAGATATCAGCGCGCTTGTGTATACTGATAGTGCCGGCACACCGATATATGAAGCAGGTACCATGCGCATCAGAAGTACCATTAACAGATACCAGGCGATCGCGCGCTTCCGTCCATTCGCTGGAAGAATACAACCTTATGCAGATGCATTTGCAGGCCTCGAAGCGTACAAAACAAAGACGGATATTACAATCGATAACGAAGGGTATAGTTCCGCTTCAAATTCAACTCGTCAGCATCTCGACATGACTTATGCCTTCGGATGGGCTGCCGGACTTCGCATCAGAATGGCACCAAATATTTTCATTGACGGCCGATTCGAAAACATCACAGGAGGACAAGTGACATTTGTAGACAAATCGACGATCGTCGTGAATGATGATAACTCCATTACTTTTCAAACTAAACAGTCTGGGACGAATAAGTACACGTATCAGATTGGTATTGCAATCGGATTTTAGGATTTTATTCAAATAGGAAAAGCGCGCCAAGACGCGCTTTTTTTATTGCAGGATTAATTGATTATCTTGAATGTGTGACGGTGGATTGGAGTAAATCTGGTTTTCAATCGTAGCTTGCCATCCTCTATGTTGAAGTTTTTACTTGCTCCGTTGTATCTGATTTACAAATTGTGGATCGGGTTCATATTTTGGGCAACGCTCATTATTTTATATCCGTTTTTTGCGATCGCTCTTTCCCGAAAGCAGTGGTATCCTTTTGCTTTTAAATTGAAAAGATTCTGGTCTGTCCTTCTTCAAACATTACTGTTTTGTCCAATGACGAAAAGTGTCTTGAGTGAATTGCCTGATTCACCATTCATCATTGTTTCTAATCACAGTTCTCATCTTGATACCGTCTTCATGTATAGGGTGATTGATCGGTATTTTCTATTTATTGGAAAGGGTGAACTATTGAAATGGCCATTGTTCAGGCTTTTCTTCAGAACTATGGACATCCCAATTGATCGCGAAAACAGAAATAATGCGTATCGATCTTTACAGAAAGCCTATGATGCAATCGACAGGAAGGAATGTGTGGCTATGTATCCGGAAGGTACTATTCCTCTTTCTTCACCCAAGATGAAGGCGTTTAAAAATGGCGCTTTTCGAATGGCTGTGGATAAAAACGTTCCTATCGTTCCGATCACCTGGTTGACAAACTATCGAATCATGAATAATCCGGAGAAACCGTTTTCACCATCACTGCCTGGTCGAATTCGTGTTATTATTCATGCACCTGTTTATCCCGGCGGAAAGGATGACGCTGATGTGATTGCTCTCCGGCAGCGTGTTTTTGATGTGATTGAAGAAGCGCTAAACAAAGAAATAAATTGAAGTATACTTGAATACTTCATTCTAGATGGTCGTTGCAAACTTCAAAAAAATATATCGTACAGTTAATTGATCTGCTCGAAAGGAATGAGCGATGGATTTTTCTTTTGATATGTCCCGTGTTCCTGTTTCCAATCTGGCACCACCCTTACTTCCCAACATTGGATACACCGGGGCACATCTACAATGCTAATGTATTATGGAATATTTGGTTCGGGGATAGTAAGCTTTATACTCTGTTTTTTGAATCAAATGGATGGCTCAATCCCAATTGGATTTCACAGATTATACTGGCGCCGTTAACCCAATTATTTAGTCCAATTGTTTGCGAGAAGATAATCTTGAGTTTGTATATCATCGGTTTTGTATTGGCCTTTAGAAGGATGGTGTTAATGATGAGTCCGGCTACTCCGCTGGTCTCATTTTTGGGTTTTGTATTCGTTTATAATAACACATTTATGATGGGCTTCCTGAACTACAATTTTGGCATTCTGTTCTTGTTTCTCGCCATCGCTGCTCTCATGGAATTTTCAAGAGGTCAAACGCGAATCAGGGCTACCTGGTTGTTTTTGAGTATGACATGCCTCTTTTTTTCGCATCTCATTATGTTTTGTGTCTTCGGATTATTTGCGCTTGCATTTTTTATTGCTTCTGTTATCATCGGACTCACAAGAAAGGAAAAGGTATGGTTCTGGAATGCCCGAACAATTTTTTATTTGCTCTTCGCAACATTATTACCGATGTTGTTACTCATCATTTATTTGTTTTCCGCAAAAGGTGATGTAGGCTACACATATTCACCTCCGTCAAAGATTATTCATGATATTTTACGGCAATCGGGTAGTTATTCTATCAGCGAACATGAAGATAGTTATTTGCGTTGGAATTGGATTATTCCATTGTCCGGATTGTGCCTGGCTATGGTTATTCAGTGGTTGCAATATCTCTCTAGAAATAAGCGGGTTGTTCTTTGGAGTCCAAAATCTACAGAAGTTTCCGTTTTTGTTTTTGTTTTCTTTCTCCTTATCGCAATATTCAAACTACCTGATTCTACAGCGAGCGGTAGTGGCTTGTTGACAGAGAGATTGATATTTCAGTGCACCACATTTTTTTTAATTGGCGTGATTTTATCGTTTCGCTCAAAGTTTATCCTGCTTCCAATCCTGCTTGCTTTGCTTTATGTCAGCATCGATCGTCTGATGTTCATTCATCGTGAACTCAACCGTTTTCAGGAGCACTGCAGTGAACTGATGAATGTGTCGAATAGGATTACCGATGATGGTTGCTTAACTGTTTTTGATTTTAGTGATATCTGGGTAACTAACCACTACACTTCGCACATCGCGACTGAACATAATTTGGTGGTCTTCGATAATTGGTCAAATAAATCGTATACTTCTGTTCTGTGGAAAGATCAATGGAAGGTAAATGATGATCTGGACTGCTGGCAAAAGGAGCAATGGCATTGTGATCTATACCGATCTGAAGCAGTCTTAGGTCAAAAGATTGGGTGGTTTCTTGTGCTGAATGAAACGAAATTTATAGAGACAGTGAGTCCAGCACAATTCGATTGGCAAGTGTTCTTCTCCGATTCTTGCGATGTTGCCTATCAACAGAATCGTGAAATCATTCTTTATAGACGAAAAGGTTTATGATGTTGTATGAAATGAAAAAAGGCTCAGAAGAGCCTTTTTTGTTTTCTTGAAATTTGGTATTAGCAAAATTCGTCAAATGTCATTTTCAAATGTTCGGCTATCATGTCTGCACTGCGTCCTTCGATATGATGACGCTCGATCATATGCATCAATTTTCCGTCTTTGAATAATGCAATACTTGGTGATGATGGAGGATATGGAAGCATATACTTTCTTGCACGATCTACAGCATCGCGATCAACTCCCGCAAAGGTTGTTGTAAGCTTGGAAGGTAGTTTAGTCGAAAGTTGAAGTGCTTTCCGCACTCCGGGGCGCATGCTGCCCGCAGCACATCCGCATACGGAGTTCAACACGACCAACACTGTTCCTTCGCTGTTCACGGCGCTATCTACCGCATCCGGTGTAAGCAACTCCTGAAATCCTACTTGATCTAATTCCTGACGCATAGGCGCCACTAATTCTGGTGGGTACATTCTAATTTATTTATTAAATACTTGTTTGCCATTTTCTCAACTCTCACTCTCACACTCACATTCTAGCTTCTAGCTTCTAGCTTCTAGCTTCTAGCTTCTAGCTTCTAGCTTCTAGCTTCTAGCTTCTAGCTTCCACAAAGGTCGCCATTCCAACCAAAACATCTCCCTAACGAACGTTAAGTCTTTTAATCCGCCAGCAATGTGTCCAGGATATTCCGAATCTCTGCACCACTTGAGGGACGAGGCGCATCTGTATTGACAATATTACCCGCTTCGTCAATAATGATAAAACGAGGAATGGAATTGACGATGTACATTTTGCTGATCGTCTCTTCAAAGTTTTCGCTCTGATGCAATTGTAGTCCGCCCATAGACTGCTTCACGATATAGTCTTTCCAGGCATTCACATCTTTGTCAGTCGATACACTGATAAACTGTACGTTTTTTCCATGATATTCTTCTTCCAATGTTTTCAGGTAAGGAATTTCGCGCTTGCATGGACCGCACCAAGTAGCCCATGCGTCGATGTATAGCACTTTGCCTTTGTAGGAGCTGATCTTCGTTTTGTTCCCTGAAGCATCATAGAATGCTGCATCCGGAGCTGGTTTGCCCGGATACAGATGTTCGTACTGAGCCGCCGCTTTTTTTACCGATGCAATTAATTTTTTATCACTACAGCAAGTCTCGAGTATGGATACCATATTTCGCATGTCCATGGTTCCGATGTCATTCATCAGCTGAGGCATCAATTCGCTGATCAAAATACTTTTATTTTTCTCAGAAGCAATATGGGTACAGATCGCCTCCATTAGAAATTCATAATATTTTAAAGTGGTTTTTGTCTCACTTGCATAATATTTTTTTGTGGCCAATTCAGCCATGTGATTGAGAGCAAAGGAGCGAAAAAAATAATCGTACGTAACTTCTTCTTCGTTGAGTGAAAGACCATCGTTGAACTTCTCAATTTTTTCTGACTGAATGGTCGTTCCCAATTTCGAAGCGCCTGTTTTGAAATTCAGCAACTCCACACCCATCTGATAGTCTAATGTTTTTTTTTCTGAAGAAACGAATTGAGCAATAAAATGATGTTGTGTAGATTTTTCCTGCAACATCTTGAGTCTTGAACTTTTGATGGAATCGCGTTTCGAAAAGTAAACATCGCCTGTCAAAGCAGCGATTTTGAATGGCTGAAACTGCATCTGATCAGCTTTGTCTGCTTTCTGTTTGTCGATGAGGTATTGGATATAAACACCGCTATTTCCTTTGAGCTCTTTTGCATCCAATAAACTGGTTGAGGTCATTTGAATGGTTACCTCATCGGATGGAAGTAAATAAAGGACGATCGATTGTTTGCCGTGCTCAATCGTGAAATAGTTGCCTGTATTTTGTTCGATGAGCAACTCGAAGGAACCATCTGTCCCTAACTTAATAGTATCCGCCCTTCCTTGTTGACGGATCATGCAAAAATCCCGTTGCGGATTCTTGATGGAGCCTTTTAGTGAAGTGGTCATTTTTTTAGATTGACCATTCACAATACCGGATGCGCAGAAAAACAGAATTATCAAAGGGAAGGCGACTGCTTTTTTCATCTTCATGATTTCAAGTTTAGACCAATATTCAATTCATCCAGTTGCTTTTTGTCTATCGAACTCGGAGCGTCAATCATAACGTCTCTGCCACTGTTATTTTTTGGAAATGCAATAAAATCCCGGATGCTGTCTGATCCTCCGAAGAGTGCACAGAATCGATCGAAGCCGAATGCAATTCCTCCATGTGGAGGTGCCCCATATTCAAATGCGTTCAACAAAAACCCAAATTGTTTTTGCGCTTCATCAGGTGTGAATCCCAATAAATTGAACATTTGGGATTGTATATTTCGATCGTGAATCCGGATAGAACCACCGCCGATTTCAACACCATTGAGAACAAAATCATAAGCATTGGCGCGTGCATCTCCGGGCGTGGTTTCAAGCAATCCGAAATGCTCGGGTTTTGGGGCTGTAAACGGATGGTGCATTGCAAACCAACGTTTCTCGTCTTCATTCCATTCGACTAATGGAAAATCTACCACCCAAAGTGGTTTGAAGACTTCCGGATTGCGGAGACCACATCTCGCTCCCATTTGTAAACGCAATTCTCCTAGTTGTTTTCTGGTTGTATCAATGCCTCCTGACAACACCAAAATCAGATCACCCGCTTTTGCATCGATCGAATTTGAAATCGACTTCCAATCTTCCTGCGAATAGAACTTATCGACAGAAGATTTGAATGTCCCATCTTCATTGCAAATGCAATAAACCAATCCTTTTGCACCAATCTGTGGACGTTTCACCCATTCGGTCAATTCATCCAATTGTTTACGTGCGTAATTGCCACATCCGGGCGCAACAATTCCAAGTACCACTTCGGCGCTGTCGAAAATCGCAAACCCTTTATTCTTCATAGAGGAAGAGAGATCTTGAAACTCCATTCCGAATCTGATATCAGGTTTGTCGCTTCCATATAACTTCATCGCATCATCGTAGGTCATACGCGGAACGGAAGTGATGTCAACGCCTTTAACTGTTTTGAATAATTGACGAACGAGTCCTTCGAATGTGTTCAGAATGTCTTCCTGCTCGACAAAAGCCATCTCGCAGTCGATTTGTGTGAATTCCGGCTGACGATCTGCGCGCAAATCTTCATCGCGGAAGCAGCGCACAATCTGGTAGTAACGATCGTATCCTGCCACCATCAGGATTTGTTTAAACGTTTGTGGAGATTGTGGAAGTGCGTAAAATTGACCGGCGTTCATCCTGGATGGAACCACGAAATCACGCGCTCCTTCGGGCGTACTTTTAATCAGATAGGGCGTTTCTATTTCAAGAAAACCAAGTGAGTCTAAATATTTGCGTGTTTCAATGCCCATCCGATGACGAAGCATCATATTGTTCTTGAGCGGATTTCTGCGCAAATCAAGGTATCTCCACTGCATACGAAGATCATCACCGCCATCACTTTCGTCTTCAATGGTAAATGGTGGTGTTTTGGAAGCGTTCAATATTTCCAATCGTTCAACAAAAAGTTCAATGTCTCCTGTTGCCATATTGTCGTTTTTTGCAAAACGATCAACCACTTTTCCGGTTGCTTTTACGACAAATTCACGGCCAACACTGCGAGCTGTTTCAAACAATGACGCGTCTGTTTTTCCTTCTTCAAAAAACAATTGAGTGATGCCATAACGATCGCGCAAATCAATCCAGAGCATGCCCCCTTTGTCGCGGCTGCGCTGCACCCATCCACTGAGCGTTACTTGCTTGTCTTTATCTGAAAGGCGGAGTTCACCGCAGGTGTGTGTTCTGTGCATTGTTTGAAAATTCGGGTGGCGAAGATAATCGTGAAGAAGTTTAGAGTTCAGTGTTCATAGTTCATAGTTCGCGATAAATGTTTCTCAAGACTGAAATCAAAGCCTAATAACAAAGCCAACCCTGATTAGGACGGAGGAACTATTTGATGAAGACACAAGTCCACGAACTTCGAACACATTGGATAACATGACCGAAAAATGCCTTGATCAGGATATGCAATGAAAAATTCGCGACAATGGTTCGACAAGCTCACCATGACA
>JANOVT010000099.1:0-7879 GCA_031417525.1 Flavobacteriales bacterium
GCTAAAGTGCGTTGAAGACTCCAGGTGAGTTTCAACCGGTCATTTTCATCCGCCTTGAGGCGCTGAAATTCTTTAATGAAATAGAATTTGAATTCGGCACTTATCCAGGTAGCAAATTCAAAGGCAATGTCGCGGTGTGCGAAGGTTCCACCATACCTCCCTGATTTTGAAATGAGACCTTTGGCATTCGTGCTATCGATCCATTTTTGAGGGGTCAGCGCAAAACTATTTGAACCTGATTCATTTTTAAAGGCATCGAATTCGATGCTTTTAAAATCTGGATTATTGAGTTGTTCCCACAGTCCGCAAAACTCAATAGCACTTCTGGTTCTCATCCAGTTTTGAATGATATAATTTGTTCTTTCAGAGTCTCTGAAACGGGCCATATCCGTCAGCGAGATAAAGTCATTTGTTTTATCAGTGATCAGAGTAATTTCTCTTCCCTGAACAGTTATCTTTTGATTTTTGGCCATGTTGAATTAAAGAGACAAGGAGTTGATAGTCACGTTTTCCTTGATGTATTGTGGAATGAGCATCCGCATTTCTGGAGTGAGTTTGCGGAATACTTCACCGTTAGGGTTGGTATTCAGCAACGCAAAATCTTTGTTCTCAATGATTTCACGAAACTCTTTATCTGTAATGTAACTCTTGAAATAATCTTTTAACGCATCAAAGTTGGGTTCGTTTGGTAAAAATCGGCTGTCGAATTTTTCAAATTCGTCATTCAACATTTCATCCTGGCTCTTCAAGTATGGTATGATACCAAACATTTTTTCAATGATTTCCCGAAGCGTAATAGGTCGATCCACTTTTGCCGCCTTTTGCAACTTGGTGAGATTGTAATATTCTTCAGGTTTCTCAAAAATATTTTGTTGGATGTATCTTTCAATTGCCTCAAGGTCTCGCAAAGCCATGAGTTTCTGAACTTCATGGTTTTCTTTTACGGCAGCTTCAAACCGATCAAAATACATTCTGTCAATCTTCATTCCTTCTTCACCAATTTCTTTGAGTTCAATCGATTTGATAGGATCGGGAATGAAACTCTCATAAACTTCGTTGTAGGTAGTCGGATTTGTTCCGTCTCCTTTGCCATCTCCTTTCTTCGGCAATTTGAGCACTTCGTCGTAGTTGAATTCTGTTTCGAAGTATTCGCAATTCGCAAAGAAGTCGAAAAGTTTAAAATTCTTTTTCTCAGGTTCAATAACCGCAGTAGCAAGATCCTTATCAACGAGCTCTTGGGTAAAATTGTGTTTGCGGGTGCCTCTCCCTTTTATCTGAATAAAATCCGATGGCGAAAAGATGGGGCGCATGAGGCAGACATTTAAAAGGTCCGGACAATCATATCCTGTTGTCATCATACCTACCGTCACGCAGATTCTGGTTTTACTGGTTTTATATAGCGGATTGAAGTTCCCGGAGCCGTTCAGGTTGTTGTTGCTAAAATTGATGGTGAATTGTTTTGCATCCGTTATCCATGATGTTACCTGGACAGCAAAGTCCGATTGATATTTACCAGGGAACATTTGATCCGCAAACTCATTTAAAATGTGAGTGATTTTTGTGGCGTGTTTTTGACTCACACAAAACACCAGTGTTTTTCCGAGTTCATTCGAAACGGGATCAAAAAGGGCATTTTCTAAAAAGATCTGGCAAAAACTTGTATTTGTTTTGTCGCTAAAGAATTTTTTTTCGAAATCTCTGTCGGAAAATACTTCTACCTCTTCGTTGCCATCTTCATTTTTCTTCGACACACTGTAGCCCTGTTCGGAAAGTAATTGAGTGGTGATCTCCGTTCTGGCATCAACGACAAATGGATTGACCAGAAAACCATCTTTAACACCATGTACCAACGAATATTGGTAAGTCGGTTTGCCATCTGCACCGCCGAATGTAGTGTAGGTGTCCAACAACATTCTACGCTCTAATTCTCGCGGATCTTTTTCATTCAGCTTCTCTGGGTCAATTTGCTTCAGATAATCTTTTGGCGTAGCGGTCAGACCTAATTTGTAGCCAATGAAATATTCAAATACAGCACGGCTATTACCACTACCGATGCTTCTATGGGCTTCATCAGAAATAACCAGATCAAAATCTGTTGGCGCAAAAATTCGTTTGTATTTATTCTTGAAAGTAAAGGACTGAACAGTGGAGACAACAATTTCGTTTTTGCGCCAGTCATCGCGGTTCTCTTTATAGATACAAGTACCGTAGTCGTTTTTCAGGTAATTATTGAAATGCTTCTGCGCCTGATCCTCGAGTTCGAGACGATCGACTAAAAATAGCACTCTTCTCGCATTTCCAGTGCGCAGGAATAATTTGATGACCGCTGCAGCCGTGAGTGTTTTACCCGTTCCGGTGGCCATTTCAAAAAGAAATCTATCCTTACCTTCCTTTGCAGCTTCTTGAATTTTTTCAATTGCAGTGATTTGGTAGTTGCGTAAAAAACGAAGTTTATTCTCTTGCAGAAATCTTTTGCGTTGAGTCTCATCTTGCCATCTAGGATCTTTTTTATAATCCGGCTTTTGTGTCAGAATGATATAATCATCTCCGACTTCTTCCTTGATCAAATTTTCGGTATCCGGTACAAATGAGCCGAACAAAGCCACTGTTTCCGGTGCTGGAAATTTGGAGATCATGTTTGGATTACCACGCTCAAGGTCCCAGAGATAATGCTCGTTTCCATTTGAAAGAATGATGAATCGACATTTTTGAGACAACGCATATTTACGCGCTTGCTCTTTTGCTGCTAGCGGATGGATATCTGCTTTTTTAGCTTCTAATACGAATAATGGAAAACCATGATCATCCAACAGAAGATAATCAATATAACCGTCTGATGTCTTTTCAAAATTATCTCCAAATTCATCCAGAATTTGTTGTGAGAGTTTGGCGTGGCTCTCAAGAATGATATTGGCTGGCTTACCATCGAAAGGAAAGAAGCGCCATCCGGCTTCTTCCAATAATTTATTTATTTTGATTCTTGATTTTGCTTCAGCCATTGCAAATACTCAGCTCAATTGGAGCTTCTAAAAATAGTCAAAAGGTTATGTGTTCTCAACCACCCCCAACTCCCCCCGCACCCCCGCAATCCTCCCCTGCAACTCCGCCTGTTGGCGGAGGTCAAATCTAAGTAGTTTGTTCTTCTGCTCGTTGATCTGTCGTTTGTGCCATGACTGATGACTTTGCAGGGCTCGGCCGGTGGAGGTGAATTCAATGCAGGAAAGTTTGCGGAGAACTTCTATTCCGCGGTTGTAGTCTGCTTCCATTTTGGTGAGTTTTCTTTCGAGCGAGGCAAGGGTATGCATGAGATTTTCACGCCGTTTGGTCTGCCAGGCGAGGAGGTTGGCGTTTTCTTCTTCGCGGAATTCTGAAACAGCATCGCGGATGATGATGCCACGCTGAATACTTTTTTGTAAGTCGTCGTAAGTATTCCTGGCTTTCTCCGGCAATGTGGTGATTCCCGTTTCAAACCGCAGGAGCTGGGTTTTGGGAATGTCCAGAAAATCGGCGAAATCCCTCGAACTGCAATCGAGTATGTCGCGCAGCATAGGTTCGTGAGCTGTGGCACTGGATTTTTTAGCCATTTTTCGTCGTGAATTGGATTGTGTCCAAAATTATTGTGTCCAAAAATATGGACACAATTTGTTTGGACACAATTTGTGGTCCGAAAATTTTGGTGACGATTTTTTGGACACAAGCTTCTTTTGAGAACTTTTTTCACGCAGAACTGCACTGAAGGCATAATTTAAACACGAACAGATCCCTCACTTCGCTGCGCTCCTTTCGGGATGACAGCGCATGTTTTGTCGTAGGATTTTTTGCCCTTTCAGGGCAAAAAAATCACGCGTCAAGGTTTTGGCGTTGCAAAAAGAAAAGAATGGTGTTCCGGTCATGAGGCCGCGAAGCGGCCTCATCCTATGTGCGCGTGTGAGTTGTCATCCCGAACGGAGCGCAGCGGAGTGAGGGATCTCTCCGAGTTCAATGGAGGTCTTTGGAATTGAATTAATTCCACCAACAAATTATTTCCGCCCGGCAAACCACCGTTCCGAGTGCACACAAAACCCCGCCAACTATGAACTCTGAACACTGAACTCCGAACTATTCAACCACTTCGTGGTTGGTTGTCTCACGTGCGTTTTACCCCGGGTAAAATTCAACCGTCAAAATTCTTCGAATTTTTCCTTGTTGAATTTCACCCGGGGCTAAGACAGTGAACCACAGTCGTGGTTCGGCGTATCCCAATGTGCATCTAATAGATGAAGCCGAAGAAAAAATCGACATCGATCAAAAAAGAAGCACCATCCGCCAAAATTTCAGCACCGCAACTATGAACTCTGAACCCCGAACGATTCAACCACTTCGTGGTTGGAAATCACGCGCGCGCATTCAACCCCGGGTAAAATTCAACCGTCAAAATTCTTCGAATTTTTCCTTGTTGAATTTCACCCGGGGCTAAGACATAGAACCTCTTCGAGGTTCACCCCTCAGTCCAAATGAGGACTTTTGAATTGAAGTTATTTCACCAACAAACTATTCCCGAATTGGCAAACCACCTATTCGAATGCAGGCAAAAATCCGCCAACTATAAACTATGAACGTTGAACTATTCGGCCAACTTAACCAATACTTCATGCCGTGGGTTTTCCACCTTCCGCACCGGTTTCTTCAATCGCTCCAATAACAATTCATAATAGTCAACATCCAGCATCATGGCTTTCAGCCAGGTGACAAAAAGGACGGCGTGCAAATCGTCTTCTGTGTGTTCCCATCCTTTTTTGGCGGCCTGCACGCGCTCATGAAAGGCAGGATCAAAGACGATCTGTCCATCTTTGAGTACATCGGCGAGGATAAAAAGAAATTCTCCTGTGCGGAAATATTGCTTCTGTGCCAGCATTTCTGCGTACGTCCTTATCATACTGTCGAGGCATTTCTGTGCTTTGGTTTCGTCGCCAAGCTTGTAATAAATGATCATCAATATCATTTCTCGCTTGAGGCGCCATTCCTTACCCATTTTGGTTTCCTGGTCTTTCACGGGTATAGTGACCTGACTAATGGCTTCCAGTGCTTTTTCAAAGTCTTTTTTAAATACATACATCACCGCAAGCATGACATGCATATTGACACGGTCTTCATCGCAGATCAGGTTTTTCTTGGTCAGCGTATTGTTCATCATCCGGATGCCGGTGGAGAGATGGCCGGTAAATGTTTGAATGCAGGCTTCAAGTTGCAGAGCTGTTGTGGTATCGTAACTACCTTTCACCGGGAGTGCGTCAACGGCTTCCATCATTTTTGTATGCCATTCCAGCGCGGATGTCATATCCAGATTGCGGTAGTGGGCATGCGCAATAAAATAGAGAAAACGAATTTCTACCGCTGCATCTGCGGGTGTAAACGCATTCGCATTTTTCAGATCATCGTAATGTTTCAGGAGATAGGGCAGGAGTTGCTGAAAGCTTTTGGTGGCCATCATAATTGCTCGTGTAGTGGATACTACAATGAGCGATAGTTCGGGGATCAGTTGTTCTTTGATGATGTCGTGTCCGCTGGATAAAACACCGTTTACTCTTTCTTCGACATTCATCTCATTGCCCTTGGATCGGGCCTCCAGAACATCCCGAATGATGATGGATTTGGCATACTTCAGCGAAATTTTTATGCTGTTGAGGTTATTGTAATATCTCCACTTTTGATAGACAGCCGATGGCACGAGATTTAACGCAGCGGCGAAATCCAATCGGGTGGCGTAGATTTTTTCCAATACGTAATAATTCCTGTTCTTCAATGCCAGTGCTTCGGCTTCTTCCAAAGGACCGACCGCAATTTCCGGATACTTATTTTCCAGGAATATGAGAGAATAAATGAGTTTGTCATTGGCTTCACTCGAATGTCCCTGCGTGCTGGAACGTTGCCTCAGCATAATGGGCATCACGATCCTGCGCAGTTGTTTGCGCACATCTTGATAGGCGTCCATGTTTTCGTTGCCCAACAATTGCATCGCAACTTCACGCGGTTTCAATTCCTCCTTCTGCAGGTAAATTTTAAATAGGAGGGAAGCTTTTGTCTCCTTCTTTGCTGCAGGGAAACTGGCGTTGATCAGAACACGTTCTTCCCAGGTGGTGAGTTGAATGGTAAGGCGTAGCTCGTCCATAGATAAGGTTTTTATTCAAACCAAATATAATAAAATAGTTCAAAGTTTATAGTTCTTAGTTCATAGTTGACACAGTTAAGTTGGTGGCAGGAGCGCTACTTTTCCTATCGAAGATGCTATTGTTTGAGGTTTTTTGTTTCTCGCCACATGGTGGTAAACTGGAAAATTTCTGAAGGAATATTAGAATGACGCAGAATTCTTTCCTTTCAGCGCAGTTCTGATATTCCTTCAGAAATTTTCCGCGAGAAAATAAAGATGGCAAACCTTACCCTCACCAACATAGCCACCCTGTCAGTGCCTGAAATAGCTTGACCGTTTTAGAAGAGTAATTAACTTTTAAAATGTACATAGCATGACAAGAACAAACACCTCCACCCTCAGTCTTGAAGATCGTCAGCGACGGGTTTTTTCTGAGGAATTCAAAGTGAAAAAAGTCAAAGAAATAGAACGTGGTATCAGCACGATTGCGGAGATTTGTAAAGCACATCAGGTGTCAGATACTGGTGTTAGGAAATGGCTAAACAAATATTCTACAATGAAAAAATCCAAGGAACGCTTGATTGTTGAGTCGCAAAGTGAGACTCAGAAAATCATTGAGCTAAAGAAGCAGATCGCAGATCTGGAGAGGCTTTTGGGTCAAAAGCAAGTACAGATAGAGTTTAAAGATAAAATGATTGATCTGGCCGAAGAGGTTTACAAGATCGATATAAAAAAAAACTTTGGTACACAAGCCTCATCAGACTCCGGAAAGAAATGAAGTTGAAAGGTTTTTCATACAATGAGGTTTATCGTTCTCTTGGAGTAAGCAAGCAATGCGTCTTTGACTATCTGCAGCGCTCAAATTTGAGGCAGGAGTTATTGAATAATTTAGAGGTATTGCTTGTTCAATTGCGTAATGATCATCCTGTAATGGCGTTGAGGACGATTCATCAAATGCTCCAAGTAAAGGGTATTGGGAGGGATCAATTTGAATCATACTTCAAGAGTCTCGGTTTAGGAATAGAGCGCAGGAAAAACTATCGTATCACCACTGATAGTCGAGGTGTGACAAAGTTCGACGACCTTCGCCAGGATGTAAAACTCACAGGAATCAATCAACTTTGGGTAAGTGATATTACTTACTTTGAAGTGGGTCGAAGATTTTATTACATCACTTTTATCTTGGATGTGTTCAGCAGAAGAATCGTAGGATATTCGGCATCCAAAACACTCTCAACCATTGAAACAACTTTGCCTGCATTGAAAATGGCGTTGAAATGTCGTGGGATTTCTAAGGCACATCCAGCACCTGGATTGATCTTTCACTCAGATGGAGGAGGCCAATACTACTGTAAGGATTTTCTGCACCTGTTACGGCTGAATCAAATAAGAAGCAGTATGGCCGAGGTTGTCTATGATAACTCCCACGCAGAGCGAATTAACGGCATAATCAAAAATAATTATTTGATCCATCGTAGCATAGAATCGTTCGAGCAATTGGTTAAAGAGCTTGACCGTTCGGTCAAACTCTACAACCATAAAAAGCCGCATTCGAGTTTGAAGAATCAAACCCCCGCAGAATTTGAACAGAATCACATTTACTTTGCAGAGCAACAAAAACCCGAAGGTGAAGAACTCATCAACGGAAATCTCAAGAAGAAAGGGGCATCGAGCCCCATTTCTTCTTGGCAACAAAAACCCTCAGGCTCGGAATCTATCTCCAGAAATCCAAGTTTAAGGTTGAAAAGAACG
>JANOVT010000100.1:0-1799 GCA_031417525.1 Flavobacteriales bacterium
CATTCAACAAATCACACTCGACTTGTTACGCCTGGATCGCTTATCAGACTGCTTATCTCAAGGCACATTATCCTGCCGAATACATGGCGGCTGTATTGAGCAATAATATGAGCGACATCAAAAGTGTGAGCTTCTTCATGCAGGAATGCAAAAAACAAAATCTTCCTGTTCTTGGTCCGGACGTTAATGAATCGAAGTCTTTGTTTAGTGTAAATGAAAAAGGCGAAATCCGTTTTGGACTTGCGGCTGTGAAAGGTGTTGGTGAAAGTGCCGTGGAAAGCATTATTGCCGAGCAGAAGAATGGTCGCTTCAAGTCTATTTTTGATTACCTCACGCGAGTGGATGCAAAAGCATCGAATAAAAAAACACTTGAAAATCTCGCGTTGTCCGGCGCGCTGGATGCGTTTGGTTTTATCCGTTCTGCTTTTTTTGCTCCTGATGGAAAAAGCGAAACGTATATTGAAACACTAGTCAAATTTTCTGCAAGTATTCGCGATGGTAAAAACACCAATCAGGTTTCCATGTTTGGTGATGAAACCGAATCGGTGATCACAGAACCTTATCCGATGAAAGTGGAACCATGGGATACCATGACGCAGTTGTCACGTGAAAAAGAGGTGGTGGGCATGTACATCAGTGGCCATCCTCTCGATGATTTTTCGCTGGAAATAAAATCGTTTTGTTCTACAGGTGGTCTCACCTTGTTGCAGAATCTCGAGGCCAACAATGGGCGTGAACTTAAACTTGCCGGAACTGTCACTGAATTTTTGGAGAAGGTGGCGCGCAGCAGCAACAAACCATTTGGCACATTCAAAATGGAAGACTACGAAGCGCAATCGGAGTTTGTACTGTTCGGTGAAGACTATCTCAAGTTTAAACATCTATTATATACCGGTGCCAAACTTTTTGTAGTCGGTCGTGTGCAGCAGCGTCGTTTCGGACAAGAAGTGAATGGTTTGGAGTTTCGCATCAGTCGTATAGAACCATTGTTTGATATCCGTGAAAAAATGGGACGCTATCTGGACGTAAGTATTTCATTGGACAAACTCAATGATGATCTGGTTGAACGAATTGCAGCCACCATCCAAAACGGCACCGGCAAAGCACAATTACGAATGCGTGTGATGACGGATGAAGGCGAATTAAAACTTCCGGCGAATGCATATAATAAAGTGAGCATCGCTGCAGAAGCGTTGGTGAAGTTGGGAGAATTGGATGAGGTGGAGTTTGATGTGAGTGAGAGCTGATGGGCCAGTTTTATCTGGTTGATGAAATAGTGAAATGATAAACTTATCCAATAAATTTGGCTATTTCATCCATAATTGTATAAGTCGCTGGAGGAGATCCTCTTTCTACATGAGAGTCAATCCACTCAAAAACGTGGGGGTGCGACAGTAATAGCTTGAATTCATTTTGCAAATATTTTTTCAATTCCAAATGTGCATTATCCAATTCATCCCAAATGCCATCTCGATTTTCCAAAACATAAATAATATCTTCAAAATCGTGACTAGTTCTGCCATCCATTTCACCACGACCTTTAAATGCTTCAATTTTTGTTGCAATGAAATAGGGAGTGCTTAGAATTTGCACGACTTGATCGTCACCAATTTTATAATCGATAGAATTCCTGAATCCTTCAGGATACCATTGATGGTAACGATATCGCGCTGATATCTGATGAGGCCATGACCAGCGAGGAGATTGCGGATATTGCTGTCTCCAGGGCAGATAATTCTTCATTTATACGGCTCACGCACTCTGAACCTTGCGATTAGCAGTAATTTCTTAAAAAATTG
>JANOVT010000101.1:0-1635 GCA_031417525.1 Flavobacteriales bacterium
ATTGGAAAAGCCTGCCTACTCTGTGCTATTCATTCCGCAACATCAACTTTTGGTGGTAGGAAATTCCGATGGTGAATTCCATGTAATCGATTTTCATCGCAAAGAAGAAATCAAACTGATCGCGCATCATCAAAAAGGAATTTTTGACTTTGCGTTTGATGCGGCTGATAACCAATTGCTCGTTGCCGGTGGTGATGGCTTTTTAAGTGTCTGGTCATTGCCCGGATTTCAGCTCGTCAGAAACATTCCTCTTTGCGATCAGAAATTGCGTCAACTTAGTATCGATGCTGCGCAAAATTTTGTCGCTGTTGCTTGTGGTGATGGAGTTGTTCGTGTTCTTGATCTTGTATTCTATAATGAAACTGCAACCATTCATGCGCACGATGATGGTGCTACATCTGTTGCGTGGCATCCGAAAAAACCTGTGCTTGTCACCGGCGGAAAAGACGCACATCTCAAATGCTGGAATGTGAATGATCAATTTGCCAACGTGCTCTCCATACCTGCACATCAGTTCGCGATCTACTCCATTGTTTTTGATGAAACAGGAAACTACTGTGCATCAGCGAGCCGTGACAAGAGTATCAAAATCTGGGATTCAACATCATTTGAGCCGTTGCTGAAAATTGGTCCGGGTGCCGAAGCACACTCGCATTCGGTGAATAAACTATTGTGGATTGGCAATCAACTGGTGAGCTGTGGTGATGATCGGAAGATTTGTTGTTTTGGGATAAGTAGTGAAAAAGGCTAATCTGTGCTTATTGGGTGCATTCTGCGTTTTGGCAAATAACAAATGCCAACTGTCAGGCTATTTTTGCAACAGTGTTTAAGCGATTATTGACATTCATACTTATATATTCCTTCAATTCTGGAATCATTTTGGGTCAGGCTACCGACGGATTTAATCTTAGTTTCAAAATTCACACGCAATCGCTCATTGCAATACCCCGTCCTACCATACTGACCAGTCTTGAATTCAAGTATAATAGAGTGGGAATCGATCTTGGATATGGCCATCAGTGGGCATTTCCATTCTCTGACGACCCGGATACAATAAGGGTAAGGAATTTCGGTAATCGTTATCGGGCTGAGGTCAAGTACTATTTGACACCCACGGAAAGGCATGGGTCTTCGTTTCCATTTGTGAGTTTTAGCTACTGCAAAATCTATTCGAGGTATAACTTAACCACTGACTGGTTTTCGGGTTCTAAAGTTAGTCCCTCACTTGGAGTAATAGACAACATTCATGTCTATTCTTTGAATTGGGGTATAAGTACATATCACAAAAATTTAGTGCTCGAGGGAGCGTTAGGCGCCGGTCTGCGTGTCCGAAATGCCCAAACGTTGGATGATGAGGAGCGAATGCTTAGTGATGATCGATTTTACCTACCTAATTTGAGTTTTGCAATAAGAGTCGGTTATGTATTCTTCAATCAGTAGTGAAAATACATTTGGAAATGGGGCTTCAAGCCTAATCAAGGTTTAAAGTAACGAAAAGCGAATAATTCTGTTGCACAATGAATGGTTAGCTACAACAAAGCTCACTTTGATTATCCGATTTACTAAAGTAGGAATGATTTTATAAATTATTCGCGTACACATAGAATGGTTCGACAAGCTCACCATGACAATCCA
>JANOVT010000102.1:0-5962 GCA_031417525.1 Flavobacteriales bacterium
GCCAACAATGAATAATCCCATCTCAATGTTGGCAGATGCCAACAACATGGGAAGGCACGGGCTATGACAAGTAGAGTAACAATTGCAGAGTTAATTTGTATGAAGCCCGCGCCATCTGGGCTATTTGAATCAGATTTATTACTTCACACTTTATGCGTAAAAAAGCGCGCTCCGGCACACCTTGCCGCTTCGGTGAGTTATATCTGCGTGATGCAGAACGCACAACATACAATTAGCCGTGCATTACGTATTATTGACATCGATAAAGTATTTTAATAGCGAAGTGAAAACAAGTACAAATATTGATCAATTGAAAAACGGCGAGAATCAAAACACGAGCTGGACCGTGTGCACGGAATGTCAGGGCCGCGGTAAAAGAAGCCGCCGACTCAGCAAAAAAGCGAAGCGCCTCTATCAACTTGAATGTGATCAATTTGAAAAAACAAACGGTGAAGGTGATGCGCCCGTGCGTCCTAAAGGTCACCTCTCTTCTTGCTTGCATTGCGGCGGTTCAGGATTGGTTCATGCTATCAGTCCGCCGATTGCAGATAAAATAAACTATCCACATATTGCCATTATTGGTGCCGGTATTGGAGGCGTTGCTTTGGCAGTAGCTTGCCTACATCGCAGCATTCCCTTTACTCTTTTTGAACGTGATAAAAGTTTCGATGCACGCTCTCAGGGATATGGACTCACGTTGCAACAAGCCAGCAAAGCCATCGAGGGATTGGGTCTGTTCTCATTGACCGAAGGAGTGATATCGACACGGCACGTGGTTCATACGACCGATGGAAAAATCATCGGTGAATGGGGTAAAAGAAAATGGCTGGAGGCTGATGCGATAAGATTTCCCAGGCGCACAAACATGCATATTGCCCGACAGTCTTTGCGATCAGCGCTGCTCGAACAATTAGGCGGGCATGATGCAGTGCAATGGGGACATCAATTGGTAGAGTACAAAGAAAGCGAGGATGAAACGGTAAATCTGTGCTTTCAGGTAGATGGGCAGATAAAGAGCGCCAAAGCAGATCTGGTGGTTGGTGCGGATGGTATTCGAAGTGCCGTGCGACAACTATTGATGGGTGATGATGTGTATCCATTGCGTTATCTGGGGTGTATCGTGATACTTGGTATTTGTCCTCTGGACGCTCTCAATATTTCAGAAAATTCTTTGCTGGACTCAGCCACTGTATTTCAAACCGCCAATGGCAACGAGCGGATTTACATGATGCCTTATACCGCCGACTCGATCATGTGGCAATTAAGCTTTCCGATGACGGAAGAGGAAGCGAAAACTTTGAGTGATCGCGGACCTCATGCACTCAAAGAAGAAGCTTGTCGAAGAACGATGTGGCATCAACCTATTCCTGAGATTTTATTGGCGACCATGGAATCGCACATTACAGGCTATCCTGTTTATGACAGGGAATTGATTGGTTCAGAAATGATGGAGAAGTTTGGTAATATCACTCTCATCGGTGATGCTGCACACCCCATGAGTCCGTTCAAAGGGCAGGGAGCAAATCAGGCGTTGCTGGATGCGCTTGCACTCGCTCGCGGGATCTCCCTTGGGTGCCGACCATCATCCAATTGGAGAGAAGCAGGTGTAAGGAAAAGTGTATTGAATCAATTTGAATTGGAAATGTTAGAGCGTTGTGGTCCCAAAGTGAAAGACTCAGCAGAAGCAGCGAAGTTCCTTCATTCCGACCATGTGTTGTATGAAGGAGATGAACCGAGGGGAACATTTCTAAAAAGGAAAGAGGCAGAACAATAACACACAACATAGATTTCTAATTCTGATTTTGAGTTGGACTAAAGGACATCACTCATCAAGACGCTGGCTTCTTCCTTTTAACCTCAATGGCGCGGGCTTACTACTCATAAACTCTGCAGATGCAAAATTGTTTCGCATAGCCTCCCGCCTCGCGGGAGGCTATTTCAAGTGGTTTAGTTTCAACAAAGTTTATGCGTATCAAGCCCGCGCTATTAAATCACTTCGGTGAGGGATACCGGCGTGAGAGTGGTCGAACAATTTCACCGCATACGAATTTTCAATTTACGTCTCACAGGCTTAAATAATTCATGACATTCGAAATTTGAGTTAATTTAGTAAAAGCACATTATTTTTAGAGCACACTAGAATTTACCAAGATATGCGAAGGAAATTCCATCTTATTGCAGCATTTCTATTCATTTATCTGAGCGGATATTCTCAGCAAGATCAATTGATAGATTCCCTATTATCTAGCTTGAGCGTTGCTGCCGAGGACACCTTAAAAGTGTCAACACTGAACAAATTAGCAAATGCGTATTTACGCACAGATCAAAACTTTGAAGCCACTAAAATGGCCAATGAAGCAATTGATCTCTCCACGAAATTGCACTTCAAATATGGTGAGGCAGTGGCGACGCAACTTCTTGGCAAGGAAAAATGGTATGCTAGCGATTACACCAAAGCATTAAATTACTATCACAGAGCATCCGATCTATTCGAACAGCTGGGCAATAGACGAGGTAAGGCAAAAGTCACTTCCTCCATTGGTTTGATTTACTTCGAAATGGGAGATTATACGAAATCACTTGAGTATGATTTAATAGCGCTGAAATTGTGGGAAGAATTAGAAGAAAGAAAAGAAACGGCCGGACCTCTTCACAACATTGGAATGGTCTACGATGAGATGAATGAGGACTCTTTGGCAAGGGTTTACTATCAAAGCGCAAAGGAAATAAACATCGAATTCAATAATAAAAGTTGGTTGGTGCGAAATCTTGAGGCCATAGGAAATGGGTACAACGGAGGAAACACATATGCAGAAGCCATCAAGTATTATGAAGATGCACTGGTTTTGGCCAAGGAAATAGATGACAAATTAATGGTCGCATCTCTCATAGGAAATATAGGGGTCGCTTATGGATCATTGGATCGCTACCCGGAAGCACTTGAGAATTTTTTTACTTCGCTAAAGCTATACGAGGAGATCGACAACAGGCCGGCAATTCCCAGTATTTATAACAACATTGGCCTAATTTATTTTAAGCAAGGAAAACTAACTGAAGCAAAGGATTATCAGACAGAGGCTCTGAACTTGGCCAAAGAGTTAGGCATCTTGTATTGGACTAAAATGGCATACCAGAGTTTGTATGAAATCGAAGCCAAAATGAAAAACTTCGAGTCTGCTTTTGAATTCCACAAGATGTATATGCAGATAAGCGACTCCATCATTAACACAGAAAAGAACAAGAAGTTGACTCAGTTGAGTATGCAGTATGACTTTGATAAAAAGGAAGCCAGCGCAAAGACTGAGCAAGAAATCAAAGACGCCATTGCTGTGAAGGAGCTTCAAAAGCAAAAATTGGTGCGCAATGGATTTATAGGAGGATTCGGGTTAGTGGCAATCTTCGCCGGCGTATTTTTTTCGCAACGCAATAGAATCAAAAAGGGCAAAAGGCGAAGTGATGAACTATTGCTGAACATTCTCCCGGGAGAAGTTGCTGAAGAATTAAAGTTGAAAGGAAGTGCCGATGCACAGTTGATTGAACATGTGACCGTCCTGTTCACCGATTTCAAAGGCTTCACCTCGATGTCTGAAAAATTAAGTCCCAAAGAATTGGTGGCAGATCTTCATGAATGCTTCTCTGCCTTCGATCGTATTACAGAAATGTACAGATTAGAAAAAATCAAAACTATCGGTGATGCTTATATGGCAGCCGGTGGTTTGCCAACACCTAACAATACCCATGCATCAGACGCCATCAAGGCTGCTATGGAAATGCGCGATTTTATCGAAGAAGGCAAGCAAAGAAAAATAGCACTGGGGCTACCCTACTTTGAAATTCGAATAGGCATTCACACTGGTCCGGTAGTGGCAGGTATTGTCGGAGTGAAAAAATTCCAATACGACATTTGGGGAGATACCGTGAACACAGCTTCCCGCATGGAGAGCAGCGGAGAAGTGGGTCAAGTAAATATCAGCGAAACAACCTACGCTTTGGTGAAAGATGAATTTGTGTGTTCGTCGCGTGGCAAAGTTCAGGCAAAAGGCAAAGGAGAGATGGAGATGTATTTTGTGGGATGAGTTGAAATTCCGGCTTGTGTGACTATTTGATTCCGCAATGTTTTGACCACTGGAATTCGGAATATTTGGTTGGATTATTTCGGATCAAATGAATCCATCCGAAACCCTGTTGTCCGGTAAAAAATTATTCTACGTTAATAAAGGCTTAGAGGGACTGATAATCTGAAGATTTTTCCTTTCTTGGACTTACAAACATATCCTGATCATTTCTCGCCACATCGCGGTAAACAGATTTGCGCAGATTTGCGCAGATTTTTTTTGTTTTTACTCTTCATGAGGAGCGAACTTTTATCATCATACGGAAAGTTGCATCCATGCGTTGTACTCGCTTCGCTCACAATAGATTTCACAGATTCCCTACTCGTGGATTTGTCCTGGAGGTTCTAAGATTATTTGAATCGCTTTCTATTCAGTGCTTAGATCTCATGTAAGTGCTCAGATCCGATAGCTATCGGATCTGCGAAATCCAATGTGAGTGAAACGAACTCGGAAATTTTATTCCTGAATTAATTTCGGTATAATAATCCACCAGATTGAAAGAGTAAAAAATAAATCCGCGCAAATCCGCTAAAATCCGCGCAAATCTGTTTACCGCGATGTGGCGAGAAATGCTCAGGATAGGTTACTGAACATAATTTAATCGGACAACAATGAATCCGAAATAACAGCTTACCCAAGCATTTCATAGATGATGTCATTCAAAACAACTCTAAACCTCGAACCCAAAATAATCCTATGACTCAACAGACTTAAGGTGGTCACGCCATGCTGAATATCCATTGAACGAACCAAAACTTCATTCACTAATTTCGCTCCTTGCAAAATTCCTCCAACACCTTAACGCTTCATTACGAAATTCACTCCAGTACAGCAGAACATGCGCAGTGGATATTATTCATTCACGGCGCAGGAGGTAGCACACGCACCTGGCGCAAACAAATCGACACCCTTAAAGAGAAATTCAACCTCTTACTCATAGACTTGCCCGGCCATTCGCAATCCAGAGAAGCAACATTGGATCAACCCCACTATGATTTTGAATGGATAGGAAATAAAATCTGGGAGGTCGTTGACACTCTTAAGCTTGCGCGTATCCATATCGTTGCAGTTTCAATCGGCAGCATCATAGCCATGCAAATGCAACACAATCGACCGGATAGAATTTGGTCTATGGTGTTTGCAGGTCCTATAGTTGCGCTCAACCTGAAATTGAGAATACTGGCGAGAACAGGTTTGGCTCTCGCGAAAGTGATAGGCTATCAAAGTTTCTATGCTCTAACGGCTAAACTCACCTTGCCAAGAAAAAACCACAAAAAATCGCGCGAAATATTTGTGCGCGAGTCAAAATTCATCAGCGACGTGGAGTATAAAAAGTGGACAGCCATGTATGGCAAAACCCTGGATGAGACCCTCCTTCGCTTGTTTGGCGCAGCACCTGCAGTCCCACTCTATTTCCTGATCGGATCACAAGACCATTTGTTTCGCCAACCTGCAGTGGATTACGCCCGACCGTATCCGAATGTCACCGTGGACATTGTGGCGGGATGCGGTCATCTGGTGAGTCTCGAGAAATCTTTGATCTTCAACGAAAAGTGCCTGAAATATTTGAATAAAGGTTGAGTGTTCACTACAATAGTACAAAATGATTGTCCGCAATCATACCTCAACTGCGAAACATTCACCGGTTTAGCAGCATAGAGTTCATTGTACCGAAGAGGTTTTCCATATTCAATTCATTTCTTTCCGTTCTTTTTTTCTCTTAAGTAACTAATTTCCTACTACTTGAAAACCAAGATTTTGCGCTTGCCGTTTTAGTCTCTTGATTTGATGTTCTTTAAATCCATCCATGTACTTTTCGATTGGTATTGGATCAAATTTTATTTTGT
>JANOVT010000103.1:0-8986 GCA_031417525.1 Flavobacteriales bacterium
CTTTGGGACAATGATGCATCTTTTGGTCACTACATCAATTACACCGGTGTTCCTTCACAATCGCCTACTGCCGATCCTTGCCAGATTGATGACATGGGTGATGTTGGTGGTCAAGGCCACGTGCCTGTGCTAAACGCATTGTTTGACAATGAAAGTTTTATGGGTGATTATGTTCAGCGGTTTGCTACTTTGTCAAACACCCTGTTCTCTTGCGAAAGAATGAATGCTATTCTGGACAGTATGATCAATGTGATTGATCCAGAAATGACACGCCACTGTCAGAGATGGGGTGGAACTTATGCTGAATGGCAAACGAATGTGCAAACCATGCGCGACTTCATTGACGCACGATGCAGCAGTGAAATCATCGGTGGCCTGGAAGACTGTTACGATGTGACTGCATTTAGCGTGACCGTTGAATTGGATGGAAACGGCGAAATGGAAATGGCAACTCTGTATCTCAACAATTCAAATACTCCATTCACCGGCACATACTTTAGTGATCTTCCAATTACACTCGATGCGTTGACGACAGAAACAGGTTGTGGTGCGTTTGTCGGTTGGGAAATTACCAGCGGAACTGGCGTGATTGCGGATCCTACAAATCCTCAGACAACAATGACAATCACAAGTGATGTGACTCTCGTGGCTCATTTCGGAGAACCTACAGGTGCGCAGGTTATTCTGACGAGCGATATCTCAGCTTCGGGTGCAGGAACAATTTCTGTAAATGGAAATCCTCAGCCTGTTTATCCATACGAATTGACTCAGGATCCTGGCGTTCTGACCACTTATACAGCAACTGAAAATGAGTGGTTCCTTTTTGATCATTGGGAAACCCTGCACTCTGTTATTTCTCCGGATAATCAAAGTCTGACAATGACGATCACCCCGTGTGTGACCGATACCATCATTGCAGTCTATGAAGTGATTGATCATTTTCAACTCGAAATCGATGTCAACCAGGATGGTGGTGGAATTGTAGTCATGAATGGTGACACCATTCCTCAAGGCGGCATTACACTAGATCTACTGGGTGGAGAGAACTATTCATTCACAGCTTATCCAGAAGATGAATGGTCAACATTTGATCATTGGGAAATTGATGGAAATATTTTGACTCCGGATATTCTCGATCCAAGTATTTTTCTTCAACTTATTGAAAGCGGCACCATCACAGCGGTATTCACTATTACGCCGCATCACACGGTTACAGTAATGGTCGAACCATTGTATTCTGGTGTGGTTACATTCGAAGAAGAACATATTTCGGGAACAAGCTATACGACTGATTCTTACATGACTGTTGAACTTGAAGGTTTGAAGCCGCTTGAGTTTTCGGCAAAACCCGATGACTTCTGGCACTTCACCGAATGGACAACCAAATTTGTTGCTCCAACACCGAATGAAAAGGCTTCTGAGGTTACCTTCTTCTTGCAACATGGCGACACTATCGTTGCACATTTCGAAAAAGAACCATTTGTGATGTATATCCCGAATTCCTTTAGTCCTAATAATGATGGAATCAATGATGTATTCCATGCCGAAGGCAATGCCATTGATCCAACTTCCTTCCACCTGATGATCTTCGATCGTTGGGGTGAAAAAGTGTTCGAAACTTTCGATATGGATAAAGTGTGGGAAGGCGATTTTCAGAATGGTGACTATTACGTGAAAGATTCATTCTACCAATACGTTTTGAAAGTGAAATCAGTGCATGAAAATGATCCGAAGGAATTCAAAGGATCCATTTTTGTGTTGAGATAAAAGAAGAGTTTTGATGTTAAATATCTCAAGCAGTATTGTGCTGTTAGAGACCTGAAATTAATTCTCTTAAATAAAATAAAAAGACGCGAGAGATTGCGTCTTTTCCTTTTTTCAGAAAATGGTTATCCGCAATCATACCTCAGCAACGAAAAATCCATCGTTTTAACAGCGTACATTTCATGGCAACTGATATAAGAGGCATTGCATGTTCAATTCTTTTCTTTCTGTTCTTTTCTGATAAAAAGAGAACCAAAAAAATCAAGGCTGTTGAAGAAATTATTGAAATCCACGCCACTTTCGGGCCAGGTAAATCCAATCCCTTCGGGACTCTCTGTTTCAAAAATGATCATTTGCAATTTCAAAAATTGAAGAGTTCAGTGGTTTATTGAAGTTTTATGCAGGAAATAAAGATCAGAGCTATTTTTGAACAGTAGTGCCAGAAGTCGCCGACTGCTGGCAGCTGAAAAACATTAGCGGTAATAATATATCATTATGAAAGAACGATTGAATTGCTCCATAGTTCTAACAATTGTGATTCTGACAAATACAAGTCTTAATGCTCAGCATCAAGACTTGTATTTGTCCTCTAATTTTATTCCGCTACCGGACTCCACCACGTGCAGATATCTAGTTGAGTCAGCGGTGGTAAATGGATATTCCGTTTACAACTATTTCTTGCCACATCCGGATTGGATTGAACTTAGCACAACGATTGATGAAATAATCACAGGGATTAGTGACTCGGTAATTGATTTGAGTAAATTATGTAAATTCAAGAATGTCGATGTGGCAGTGAGTAAGAAAATGAGCATAGTACCTCATGGCTATTATTCATTGTTCAATTCCAAGAAAAGGCTACAGACCATGTTGATTTTTGACAATGGTTTTCTCGATAAGATTTATTACTACAATAAGAGAGGAAATAGACTCAATGAAATAGTGGATATTTCATCGTTGAAGAAAAGGGGATGTGTGAATTTCACCTATTATACAAGAAACTATAAGAAAGGCTGGGACATTTCGATTGTAACAATTGATGCACAAGGAGAAATACACATCAATGAACGTTAGTGCTGCGCGTATGTTTTTCCTTTAAGGATGGTTGTAATACTACCCAAAGTTAGAACAATTGGTATACTTGTAAAACCAAACAAACCAGTTCAAAATGAAGAGAGTTTGTCGCACTTTCAGTGCAGAGTTTAAAGCGTAGGTTGTACGTGATGCCATTAATGAGCAAATGTCAATGTCTGCGCTTGCTCAGAAGCAATCCTTGTCACTTCCGGGCAGACAAATCCAAACTCCTCTCTCTTTCAAAAATGTTCATTTGCAATTTGAAAAACTGAATAGCCGGTGAACATTTTTGAAATCGATCATCAAACATGGATTGATCTTTTGCCCTCCAATGAAGGTATCTCTAAGAATTTCCTCAAAGGCCGGTCCACAGACCACCAAGCGGGTAACATTCCTGATAATCACTTTTCAGAATATCTCCTTTGAGCGCTGAGTCTTGAAACATTGATCCAAATTTGTTTTCTATTGGATAAGAAAAATGCGACCGAATGATATGATTCTGAACTCCTGAAAGAGCCACAAATCGCCTCTCTGTGTGCCCGTATTTCTAATAGCTTTGTGGGAGTCTATTTCTTCTTCGCTGGAAGTTTTGTAGTCGAATTCTCCCTCTTGTTTGATCCATTTCCAACATTGCTGCGATTGCGCATTCTGATTTCACCTTTTCTGACTTGTGTCACTTCCGCTTCTTTGATTTCGAATTCATCCATTGCAGAACTCATTGCCTTATCCTGATCAACCAGATTATAATTCACCTGAATTTTATTTCCATTTTTAATGAAAAATAATAAAGCAAGTTGTGGATGTATTCTTGTTTTATCAGCATTCACATTTCCATTTATCTGCACAGACGGCATCCATTTATTTAGCAGTGCATCAGCTTCTGAATTGTTCAGATTGATTGCATTCTGGAGTGAACATCCATGATCGTCGCATCCTGAAGCGTACTGCAGTGCGTAATACAGAACAATGGCCTTCTCAGCATCCGACGCCCCATCTAAAAAGGTTTTGTGAATGTGGATATTATTTCCCGGCAGGAATGAAAATACCTGGACAGGAAAATTCGAGAATGCCGCAGTTGTATACATCACATAATCATCGCCAATTTGATCGACAATTTTTTCCTGAAAGTCTAATGATAAATCCGGCTGTCCCACACCGGAAGTGGACACATCCGTAGCGAGCAGTAAGTTTTTACCCACTTCAAAAACCCGTGTTTTACCTCCGTTCATTGAACTTGTCAATTTCATTTTTTTGAAATCGTCAGTAAAACTGTAAACCCCGGAATAAGACTCCGACTTTACTGCTCTTCCCTCATGCAGCAAGTGACGCTCATGAAGTTCAAACGTTGTATCTGGTTTGAGCGTCAAATCTGTCACTATGCCAGGACAATCTGAACACGGTAATGTGTCAGAGTATACACCCGCCATTTCCACATAGAGGTTTCCGGTAATGTCCGGCAAAGAACTTTGTTCTTTGACAGGAACCGAAGTTTTATTGTCGCATGATACTGCACTCAAAACCACTGCAATCGCGAATAAACCTTTCTTCATCTCAAAAATTATTAGAAGACAAATGTATTCGCACGAACACGTTTATGGTTTGGCAATGCATTCATGGAAAAGAGGAAGCCCGTTTCAAAATCAAACGAATGCATCGGGAATAAATCCGACTGAATGCAGTTTATCGATGCACTCTCACACTTTGCAGAGGTTCTTCCATTTCAATAAATCTCACTCTTATTATATGACAAACCGGAAATTTCATCAAAAACCACTGCCCGTAAGAATTTGATAAACGCCAAAAAAAAGAGTACAACCAACCACAATTCTTCGTAGTCTTACGCTCGAAACCAATTCCAACATAAAATGAAGAAAATTTTTACACGTTCTTTAAGCAAGTTATTACCTGCATTGTTTTTAATGATTTGTGCTTCTTCCCGAGCGCAGACGACTTTCACCAATGGTGGTGCACTTTTGCAAAACATTGGCGGAACCAGCTATGCTGACTGCGCAGCGGACATGAACGGCGACGGTTATGACGATGTTGTGCGCGTAATGGGGGAAGGTATTTACATCGACTACCAGCAAGCCGGCGGAACTTTCACTCCGGCATTCTATCCACTCACTATCGTGAATCTACCATCCTGGAGTATTTGCGCCGGTGATATTGATGAAAACGGATTTATGGATTTATTGCTGGGCTCCGGCAACGCTGTTTCATTCGTTTTCGCGAGTGATGACGGAACATCGTTCACAGAGGATGCTCATCCTGAATACATCTTTACCCAACGCTCCACTTTTGCCGACATCGACAACGACGGAGAACTGGACGCTTTCGCCAATCACGATGTAGATCAGTGTCACCCATACAGAAACGTTGATGGTGCAATGGTTCTTGATCACACTTTGATTCCGACCCTCGATGTGGGCGGAAATTATGCTGCCATCTGGGTAGATTACGACAATGACTGGGACACTGACTTGTACATTACAAAATGTCGTGGTGGAGCTGCCTGGGGCGATCTGCAACGAATCAATCTCCTTTATAAAAATAATGGAGATGGCACTTATACCGAATCTGCTGCTGAAGCAAATCTGAATGATGGTAACCAATCATGGACAACCGTCTTCGAAGATTTTGATAACGACGGTGACTTCGATGCATTCACCTGTAATCACTCAAGTGGTGATGTACCGGGTGGAGCTGCCAACAAATACAACCGCAACAACGGTGACGGAACTTTCACGGATATCATCGGGACCACAGGAATCAATGCACTTGATCTTGGCGCCTGGAATTGTGATGCAGGTGACTTTGATAACAACGGATTTGTAGACATTTTCTCTGAAATGGGCACAACCTGGTATTGGAACAACGGAAATGGAACATTCACCGCAGGTGCCGGTACCGGATTCAACAGCGGTGGAATTGGAGATTTCAATGATGATGGATTCCTCGACGTAATCGCAGGTAATAGTCTGATGCTCAACAATGGAAACAGCAACAATTACGTTAAATTCGACCTTCAAGGTATCGAATCGAATAAATCAGCTATCGGAGCACGTATCGAAATTTATGGTGCCTGGGGAATTCAGATTCGCGAAGTGCGAGCCGGCGAAAGTTTTGATCCGGCTTCTTCATTGATCACTCATTTCGGATTGGGCGCTGCAACATCTATCGATCAGGTAGTGATCAAATGGCCAAGTGGAACGGTCACTAGTATCGACAATCCTGAAATCAATATGACCCATTCATTGCTCGAAGCTGGTTGTATCGGTGCTCCTGTAACTGTTACCAGCAGCGGACCTACAACCATTTGCCCTGGCACTTCATTGACTCTCTCAGCACCTGAAGGTTACACCTATACTTGGAGTAATGGTGCAACTACACAATCCATTGATGTTACATCAAGTGGCAATTTCAGCGTGGTGGCATGGTCTGAAGAAAATTGCGCATCACTTTCCAATAACATTGTTGTGGATGTCATCACCGAAGAATCACCAGAGATTTCGGTGAATGGTGATGTTGTTTTTTGCGAAGGTCAAAATGCAGTGCTCACTTCAACCATTGCTCAGAACTATGAGTGGAGCAATGGTCAATCAGGCCAGAGCATTGTTGTGAGTGAATCCGGCGACTATTCTGTCGCTGTGGAAGGTTTGTGCAGTGGTGTTTTCTATGAAAGCAACGTGATTTCTGTGAACGTTCTTTCAACCACAATTCCAGTAGCAAACGACGTGATCGTAGATGCTCCCGGCACGACGATTCTTTACGCTTCCGGTGAGAACATCGAATGGTTTGATTCTGCAGACGGAACAATACCAGTTGGTACCGGCAATACTTTTTCTACTGATTATTTCGATAACAGTATCACCTATTGGGTGCAATCGATCAACGTTATTGGTGGTGAAATTCAAACGGGTGGAAAACTTGACAATACTGGTGAAGGTGGAACACCGGCAACCGGAGGTCGTTTATTCTTTAACCTGGAAGAAAGTATGACCCTTCAGGAAGTAACAGTTTTTGTGCCTGTTGATGGCACGGCAGGAAACAGAACGATTGAGTTGTACAATGGTGCCGGAATGCTGATCGAATCAACGGTTGTTTATTGTAATGCCGGTGAAAACACTATCACATTAGACTATGAAATAGCTGCAGGAGATGGTTACCAGCTTGGTTGCGCAGAAAATAATTTATTCAGAAACAATGCAGGTGTTGTTTATCCTTATGCAATCGGAACAGTAGGTTCTATCTATTCTTCAACGAATGGTACTTCATACTACTATTATTTCTACAACTGGAAGATCAAAAAGCAGGAATGGTCATGCGTAAGCGAGCGTATTGAAGTTACTGCAACAGTTCTTGGCGTGAATGAATTCACAAATGACTTTGGTATTTCTGTTTTCCCAAATCCTGCGAAAGACTTCATTTCTGTTCAGGCAGAAAGCAGCCTCAACGGTGTTCAAATGAAAATTACAGACGCACTCGGACGTAATGTCACCAGCAAACAAATAAGTCTGACAAAAAATGCGGCAGGCTCAGTGGACGTATCGCACCTCGCTCCTGGTTTGTACCACATGACATTTACCAATGGCAATGAACGCTCTGCGATTGATTTTGTGAAAGAATAATTTTTGAAGAAAATATTTTTTCTAATGACAAGAACCCCGGAAGAAATTCCGGGGTTCTTTTTGCGCTTCACTTCCGCAGGGCCTGCCCGCACTGGATTTTTCTCATCGTTAAATCCAGATTAAATTTCATTACGTAAATGTTTGTAGCAAAAGGAAGGTCTTTTATTTGTGCTTCTGAAAACTGAACATTAGGGACGCTGTAGGCGTTTCATCATTCCGATTGTATTCCAATAAAAAGGCGCTATCCAATATTGACAAAATCAAATGGAAATCGCCCTGACATTGAGATAGATCAATATCTGGCAGTGTTAATAAGAATTGGTTGCCGGATAAACTGTCAAATGCTGTCTGGGTACATTTGTTGACTTAGAGGCAGCACTATAAATTTACATCGTCTATATTTAGACAATTAAGGAGAAAGAACTTATGAGTATGGAAGCAAAATTTTCACCCCAGGTTAAGGACGTGATTCAATTCAGCAGAGAAGAAGCACTACGTCTGGGACACAACTACATAGGAGTTGAACATCTCTTGCTGGGCCTCATCCGTGAAGGTGAGAGCATTGCTGTGAAGGTTATGGCCAACCTGGATGTTGACCTGAGCCGATTGCGCAAACAGATTGAAACATCAATTAAATCAGTCACACCGGGAAATATTACCTATAACACTCCCGGCCAGATTCCATTGGTAAAACAAGCGGAACGCATTCTCAAGATTACATATCTTGAGGCAAAAAGCTTCAAAGCAACGCTGGTAGGAACGGAACATCTTCTACTTTCAATTCTGAAAGATCAGGACAACGTTGCCACACGTCAGTTAAAAACCTTTGGTGTCGACTATCAGATTGTTCGTGAAGAACTCGAAAACATGGGTGGACTTCAGAATAAGGAAGATCTTCCGAGAGCTGAGTTCCCAAGTTCTGCAGAAGATGATGACGATGAGCGCGGCATTGGTGGTGGCGGTATTCAAAAGAAACCTGGCGATAGCAAAAGCAAAACTCCTGTACTCGATAATTTCGGTCGCGATCTGACCAAAATGGCGGAAGAAGGAAAACTTGATCCGATCGTTGGTCGCGAAAAAGAAATCGAACGCGTGTCTCAAATTCTTTCCCGAAGAAAAAAGAACAATCCAATTTTGATCGGTGAGCCCGGTGTAGGAAAATCTGCTATTGCAGAAGGTCTTGCATTGCGCATCATTCAGAAAAAGGTATCTCGTGTTCTTTTCGGAAAAAGAATTGTGACATTGGATATTGCTTCACTTGTTGCTGGTACAAAATACCGTGGCCAATTCGAAGAGCGAATGAAAGCAGTGATGAATGAATTGGAAAAATCACCTGATGTGATTTTGTTCATTGACGAAATTCACACCATTGTTGGCGCAGGCGGAGCGAGTGGTTCTCTGGATGCGAGCAATATGTTCAAACCGGCATTGGCACGTGGAGAAATTCAATGCATCGGAGCGACCACGCTGGACGAGTATCGTCAATACATTGAAAAAGATGGTGCATTAGAAAGAAGGTT
>JANOVT010000104.1:0-2476 GCA_031417525.1 Flavobacteriales bacterium
GTCCATGACAATTGCTGACGTTGGCAGTTGCCAACCGAGCCAATATCAAATTCAAGAGGACATCATAGCATTCGTTGTTGGCAGATGCCAAAGACTTAAAACGGCACAGCTTGATACGAGTAGCGGGAATCTGTTTGAAAAAGAGAAGTTAATCACGGACGAACGCAGTGCAATCATTTCCGAAAAAGTAACCTCTGAAACCGCCAAGCGCTTGCAAGAAGAAATGGGTTTTGACAATGTCGATGAAACTGCCAACATGGCTCCCTATCTTTACCCCTACGATCCTAATGATCCTGACAATGAAATGGTGTCGGAGTTAAATGCTTTCACTGGAAGAATTATTGGCCCAAGCAAACTCATGTCTGTGCGTGAAGGCGAAAGTATTGACGTGAGTACGAATTATTGGTATCATGAATTGCCTGGAGAAAACCCGATTTCGGACATGACAGAAATTCTTGCGGGAATTTTGCTAAACATGGGCGTGGCAAGTAGTGGCGTAATACCAAGTGGGCCGGAAGCTGGCATGGCTCTTTTGAACAATGTTAATGGAGCACCATTCGCTTATTTAAATGACTTTCTGGCTGACGCGTTTGATGAAGTGGATATAACAATACCACAAGCTTACCTCGTTTATATGTTTTTTGACAAAAACACGATGAAGATTATCGCTGATAAAAGCGGCATTATTCAAGTGGGTGAAGCAGATCATTTGGGAACAATCTCACGCAACGAACTCATTCCGGATAGAGATGGATATTTCTATGTTTATGGAACTAACCGCAGCCATCTTCCGATGAGTTTCGACAACCTTGAAGTAACAAGATGGAAGCCTGTTGTGCGGGTTGCTTACGATTATTATCCTTATGGATTAACATGGGAAAACCCCGACACACCAGGCAGCGAACAGGGCATTCACGATTGCACATATCAAGACAAAGAATTTCAATTTGCAGAGTTTAGCGATGGACGTGGGTTGGCTTTGCACGATTTTCACGCGAGGATGTATGACGGCACGACTGGGCGTTGGTTAGTTCCTGATCCCGCAGCGCAGTTTGCTAATCCGTATTTGGCGATGGGGAATAATCCGATCAATGGAACAGACCCTGATGGTAAATTTTTTGTAGGTACCAAAATAACAGCAATTATCGAATCCGTTAAAGCGACTGGACAGACCTTATGGGATCTAGGAGAGGCACTCTTTGAAAGCTCAAATTCCGGTTGGAGCCATTTCAGTGATGAATGGAAGAGAAATTGCCGTGAATTTGATCCCACTTCTAGAGGAACGAAGATGAATAATGCGATACGAATCGATGCAGGGCTCTTCAAAACGGATCCGAATAGGACAGTAATGGGCAGAATGTGGCAGTTCACTTCGAGAATGACATTCGAAAGAATTCAGACCACCGTTGGACAAGTTGCTTCACACTATTACAACCTGAAAGGTGAGACAAATAGTGTTGGTTACTATGGTGGAGCGACTATTTCTGAAGTTGATGATTTGGGTCATGGATCTTCAGGTGTAACTTTTGGGTCATTCATTATAGGTGAGGATATTTCTGATGATCCCTTTGAAACAAATTCTAAAGGGCAATTAACCAATGGAGCTCTTTTATTGCGGCATGAATTCGGGCACTATCAGCAAAGCCAAATCGCGGGATGGACATACTTAATGTTCTATGGAAATCCAAGTCGGCAAGGTGAAACATGGACTGAATCAGATGCAGAATTCAGAACGGATAGATATTTCAAAAGAAATTATGGGGGATACAGTACTGGCAGCATTTATTATGTTGATGTGGATGAGCCTGTCAACCCTGCTTGGTATGATTATTTGCCTTTGTCTGGAATATTACAAAACTTATTCGGAGGAAACTAATATGATAAAAATTATTTTTTATGCAATGATCACCGCAGCAATTATAAGTAGCATCTCATGTCGTCAACCAATCCGGAAATGGGATCATTTATATATTCAGAATAACACACAGCGCAGTTTGTATGTGAAATTGCAGTTTGATAATCCTGATACAACTCTTGTAAATCATGCAAATACTACTGAGTATAATGCAGAATTGTTGCCTGCTCAACTAGAAGAGTTTGTAACACCAGCCACTTTTGAGGAGACCATGACAGAATTTAACCCCTCTGGTATGTTGACGCTGTTTTGCTTGGACAATGACACGATAGCCAAATATTCCTACCAAGTTGCTGTCGAGCAAAATCTTTATTGGAAGAGGATCGTGAGAAATGTTTCTGAGATGAAAAACAGTGGATGGAAGATTACGATCACTGAATAGTTGACAAAGGACAAGTTTTTTCTCCAAGTGGAAAGGCGAGATTGCTTCCTAAAAGGTGACTTCTGAAACCGTCAAGCGCCTCCAAGAAGAATTGGGTTTTGACAATGTCGATGAAACTGCCAACATGGCTCCCTATCTTTACCCCTACGATCCTAATGATCCTGACAATGAAATGGTGT
>JANOVT010000105.1:0-4539 GCA_031417525.1 Flavobacteriales bacterium
TCGCCCCGTGAGATACGTCGGAATTCCATATTGTCTTCCATTCACATCCTCAATCCATTGATGGTTGATGATATTGTTTGTGCCGAGCAGGTTGAAAATTTCCAAAGCCACATAACCCTTTGTGAATGTTTTATTGAACCAGTTTTTGCCTTTATTTTTTTCCAGAATGAGATCGCGACTGAATCCAATGTCTGTTCTCAAATAGGAACGAGTGCGACTGATGTCCAGGTAACGCTCATTACTTGGAGGACCATATGGCACTCCGGTAGAGAAATAAAAGCTCAACAGCACTTTATACCAGGGCTTTTTCTTCATCTGATCCTGAAACAGCATACTGAAGCTGAAGCGCTGGTCATTCGGACGAGGTATATAACCGGGAACTTGTTTGATGCTGTCAACCGCCACGTTGTTGATTGTAAAACCGCCATTGATAGTGTCTCCTTCCGAGTTCAGATAGAGGTAGTAAAAATCGTCAATCAGATCTTCCTCGGTTTTCAAAATAGAAGCGCGCAACCACGATTGTACGCCTTTAATGAACTCTCCATTGACCATCACGTCTGCTCCTGCTGCATATCCATTGCTGTTATTCGTTGCGAAATAACGCAGACGAACATTCTCGACTTCGTATGGAATAAGGTTGCGAAGCTGCTTGTAATAAAGTTCTGTCGTAAGGTTAAATGATCTGTCCCAGGCATGAAAAACGTAATTGGTACCCAGGATATAGTGAATACTTTTTTGTGCACGAATCTCCGGATTGATGAGTCCATCGAATCCGCGCATCTCCCGATAGAAGGCAGGTTGAAAATAATAACCCCACGCAGCAGTCAGGATGATATCCTTTCGCACAGAATCCACTTTGCCTGCCGCATTCTTCCTTGCCACCATCCATTCCGGCGTATAAGACATATTCACACGTGGACCTCCAACAAGCTGATCGTTGAATGTCCAGTAGTTGGCGCGAGCTCCTGCGTTTAACGTCAGTGTTGCTCCACTTTCAAAATTCCACTGCTTTTCATTCTGCACAAAAGCCGTGACTCTTTCCGAATTCACGTCGTTAATAGCCCGGATTTTATCGTGTAGAAATATGATTTGATTTTGTTGTGCGTCAGGATTGGTGTAGCCTAGCGAATCTGGAGGACGGGGCGAAGTATAACCCGCAGAATCAATCAATGACCATTCTTTTAATTCGTCGTGAATTTTTTCACTTTGAATATCAAAACCCCAGGAGATCAAATTATTCCTTGACTCGGAATCGATAAATCCACGGTGATTAAAATTGAAAACAGTAGCATCCAGAACGTTGCGGGCATGATCAAGAAATCCGCCCACACCGCGATTTTTCAATACTTCGCCAAATTTATCGCTGCCCAGATCACGCTCGAGCTCATCCAAACTATACGCACCTTGAATATCAAACTGCTCAGTTTCATAAGTGTTGAATGCGCTGGCCGTAAAAGACAATTGTGAAGTCGGTGACGGATTATACTTCGTAGAAAATGCACCGAAAAATGTTTCAAACTGTGTGACTTCCTGACCTTCGAAATAAACCGTCAGTCTCAATGATTCATTGATACTTCCGAAATCGGTTGACCGTGTACTTGGAATAAAATTGTATCTGTTATTCTGGTAATTCCCTAAAAAACTAAACTCAAGTGGTCCGTATTTTTTGGGAGAAAAAGTGAGGTAAGTCTGCGCATCGTAATATCTCGGTTTGTAATCGCCCTGCACATCGAGCGTATTAAAAACGTATGAATTGTCCTTGTAGCGGAAGCCCGTATTGTGAGTAAATCTTTTGCCTTTTGATGCCCCGCCATATTGGACTGATCCACCCAGCAATCCCATTGTGAATGAACCGGAATTTGTATCCGGTTTTGCATATTGAATGTCCAACACACTACTCAGTTTGTCTCCGTATTTCGATGCAAATCCACCAGCGCTGAATTTGATATTACTTACCATATCCGGATTCGGGAAACTCAATCCTTCCTGCTCCCCTGCTCGCACTAAAAATGGTCGATACACCTGAATGCCATTGACGTAGATAAGGTTTTCGTCAAAACTTCCCCCGCGCACACTGTAACTGCTGCTCAACTCTGAAGCAAAATTGACGGGCATCTGAAGCAGATACGATTCGATACCCGGATTGATTGTTGGCAATTTCGTCGGCAATTTGGTGATGATCGTTTTCATGCCACCTTCCCTGTTGTCGCGTATCTCGACGGTAGAAGTGGAAGCTGTGTTATCGTACACCAGATCAAAAATCCGGTCTTCACCGGCGGCAATAGAAAACGATTTTTCTACTGGCAAAGCTCCATTTCCCTTGAAAATAAGCGTAACTGATCTACCCGCTGGAATGGTTAATTGAAAATGACCGCGATCGTCTGTCGCAACTCCATTTGACATATTATCCTTTTGCTGAATCAGCACACCAACAGCAGGTAGGCCGTCGAGGTCAATCAACACACCGCTGACTTTGCCCGACTGGGCAAGCGCAGTAAGTGGTAGTGCACAAAAAAGAAAAACGATTAAACGAAAAAACATAGGCGGCCAAAAGTAGGTTGAGGCGACGGCTTAACTAGAAATGTAGATGAATATTTTGTTGGAGGGAAATTTGGAGGTAGTAAGTGAGCAGGAAGCAGGAAGCAGTAGGCAGTGGGCAGTAGGCAGTAGACAGTAGGTAGTAGGCAGTAGGTAGTAGGCAGTAGGCAGTTGGCAGTACCTGCATACATGGCCAGACAAGCGGACTGCCTACTGCCTACTAAAAGCTGCCTACTAATTACTGCCTACTCAGATATCATCTCAATCGCTTCCGGCAATCCCACACTCATCTGCTCTCCACTTTTCATGTTCTTCAGGGAAATTTTCCCGTTGGCCATCTCGTCGGCGCCAATGATGGCAACGAATGGAATTCCTTTGTCATCCGCGTATTTGAATTGCTTTTTCATCTTTGCAGCATCAGGGTAGATCTCAGCATTGATACCGGCACCTCTTACTTCACGAAGTAATTTCATACTGAAAATTTCTTCCTGTTTACCAAAATTGGCAAAAAGCAATCTTGTTGTACTTCCTGCATTTTCAGGAAATAAATTCTTCTCCAGCATTACATCGTAGATACGATCTGCACCGAAAGATATTCCCACTCCGGAAACGCCAGGCAAACCGAATATTCCGGTGAGGTCATCGTATCGGCCACCACCACAAATGCTGCCCATCTCCACATTTTTTGCTTTTACCTCGAAAATGGCACCTGTATAATAGTTGAGTCCTCTGGCAAGAGTGATATCGAGCTCAAGATCACAATCCCTTAAGCCAATAGCGTGGATATCAGCAAAAACAGTTTTGAGTTCCTCCACACCTTTGAGACCGATTGCTGAAGCACGCAACATCGTAGCAATCAATTCCAGTTTCGCTGAATTGCTTCCTGTCAGAGTAAAGATTTCCGAAATAATTTCAATGGCCTTCTCTCCTATTTCCCGTTCACGCAATTCTTTCACTACGCCTTCCACTCCAATTTTATCGAGTTTGTCGATGGCGATGGTCATTTCCATCATCCGGTCGCCGATACCAGCCACATCCGCAATCCCGCTGAGTATCTTGCGGTTATTGATTTTGATTACGGATGGCAATTTCAATTCACTCAACACTTCGTCATAAATCTGAATGAGTTCTACTTCATTCACTAAACTATCACTGCCTACCACATCCGCATCGCATTGATAAAACTCGCGGTAACGTCCTTTCTGCGGACGATCCGCGCGCCACACAGGTTGAATCTGATAACGCTTAAATGGAAATGCGATCTTATTCTGATGCATCACTACGAATCGGGCAAACGGAACGGTGAGGTCATAACGTAAAGCTTTTTCCGCAATTGCTTTAGTCATGGGCTGATGATTCCGAGCCATGAGATCATCTTGCGATACATCTTTCAGATACTCGCCACTATTAAGTATTCTGAAAATGAGTTTGTCACCTTCATCGCCGTACTTCCCGGTAAGCGTTTCCACATTTTCCATGCTGGGTGTTTCCAGCGGCATATAGCCGAAACGCTCAAATGTTTTGCGAATAACACTAAAAATGTAATTGCGCTTTACCATGACTTCCGGTGTAAAGTCGCGTGTTCCTTTTGGTATCGAGGGTTGATTCATATTTTTCCTTTCGTTCTTTAAATCCGCTTTTTCCGGAGAATAAATAGTCTTGTCCACCTTTCATGATGTTTTTCCATTCCACATGAATGGTGAAATTTTTCACAGAAAGAATGCGTTAATGCATTTTCCTGCGATCTCTTGCTTGTCTGATAAACACAAACACCAGCAAAACGACCATTGCTATCAAAACTATTCGCACGAACTTATAATTTTCGCAAAGATAAACCATGACATTGCCTTGCTTCCCTTTCTTTGCTGATACAACTTTTTGAAAGCACAACTTCAATATAGCGTTCTGAACCATTCTGCATCAGTGTATGGGCTCTCACCAGGTCCATCATCTGACACATTCTTTTCTGCATCAGCCGACCATTTTGCCGTACTCTGGAAA